>QNAH01000301.1 GCA_003641425.1 Candidatus Zixiibacteriota bacterium | reverse complement strand
TACTGATTCTCTCTCCGGTACCGTACGGGCCGTTGATCCATCCGGTATTTACCAGCCAGCACAAGGCATTGTGCTTATTTATTTTTTCCCCAAGCAGGTTGGCATAGACCGATGGCTCCAGGGCCATAAACGGCGATCCGAAACAGGAACTGAATGTCGCTTTGGGCTCGGTAACACCCACCTCGGTTCCGGCGACCTTGGCGGTGTATCCGATCAGGAAATATTTCTGTGTCATTTCCGGAGTCAGTCTGGCAACAGGCGGCAGGACTCCGAAAGCATCCGCCGTCAGCAGGATGATATTCTTGGGATGCCCGCCGGTTCCCTCCGGAACACTGTTTTTTATATGCGTAATGGGATAGGCGGCGCGGGTGTTTTCGGCCAGGCTGGAATCATTAAGATCGATTCTCCGGGTTTCTATATCGATGGCCACGTTTTCAAGGATCGTCCCGAATTTACGGGTACACTCATAAATATCGGGCTCGCCCTCCCGGGAGAGGCGGATAACTTTGGCATAGCAACCGCCCTCGAAATTGAATATCCCGGCGTCGCTCCAGCCGTGCTCGTCATCACCGATCAATTTTCTTTCCGGGTCGGTGGATAGCGTCGTTTTGCCGGTACCCGAGAGCCCGAAAAATACGGCGGTGTCGCCCTTTTCGCCCATATTGGCCGAGCAATGCATCGACAGCACTTTTTTCTGCGGCAGGAAGAAATTCATCACGGTAAAAATGGCCTTTTTAATTTCTCCGGCATAGGCGGTTCCCCCGATAATTACCAGCCTTTTCTCGAAATTGAGAATCACGAAGGCTTCGGAATTGGTCGTGTCCAGTTCCGGGTCGGCATGGAAATTGGGGACGTGGATGACTGTAAACTCCGGCTCGAACCCGTCCAGCTCCGAGCTGTCCTTCATCCTAATAAACATATTGCGCGCAAACATGTTATGCCACGCCGTTTCATTTATCACTCTAACCCGCATACGGTAGTCGCGATCAGCCCCGGCATAACAATCCTGAATATAAAGCTGTTTTCCCTGAAGATAGGCCAGGGCACGATAATAAAGCGAATCGAATTTGTCCCTGTCGAACGGACGGTTTTCTTTTCCCCACCAGATCTTTTTTTCGGTTGTCGGTTCTTTTACAATAAAACGATCCCTGGGAGAACGTCCGGTATGCTGGCCGGTTCTGACGACATAAGGACCCAGATGCGCTATAAATCCTTCCCTGTTTCTGACCGATTCGGCATAAAGCGCCGGTGTCGATAAATTCCTGAATACAACGCCGGTGTTGCGGATTCCATACGGTTCCAGAATTTTTCTATTCATGTTCAATCTCCTGTAATATGTCCAATTATTGACTGTATGTTTCCGAATTAGTGACCCTCAGACCCGATATATCGGTAATTTGTCTTGTATATTAATTGTGTATTTTCTAAATTTGAATACGTATTATGTCGAAGCTTATATAGAAAAAAGGATTTTTGCAATTTAAAAAGGAATTATCTTCGAAAGAATTTCACCATGAGAATAAGACAGTTTTTGGTATTACCCAATCTTCCTGAAAAAATATATCGACTCCGTGAACTGGCCATGAACATGTGGTTTTCATGGAATTGGGAAATAGTAAAATTATTTATCCGGATCGACTCCGATCTCTGGGAAAAGTCATATCAAAACCCGATTGAAATGCTGGCCTACCTGCCTCAGCATAAACTTGAAGAGGTGGCGCAGGACGAGGCTTTCCTGGCCAGCCTTGATCGGGTCTATGCCGATTATCAGAATTATCTGACAGCGGGGCGATGGTTCCGGAAGCAGTTTCCGGAAACAGGTGATGCCAAAATTGCTTATTTCTCCTGTGAATACGGTATCGATACCGGTTTGCCGATATATTCCGGCGGTCTTGGTATTCTTTCGGGTGATCATCTTAAAGCCTCGAGCGATCTGGGAATTCCACTGGTGGCAATCGGATTATTGTATCGGTACGGGTATTTTCGGCAATTTTTGTCATCCGACGGCTGGCAGCAGGAAAGATACGAAGAAAACGACTGGTATCACATGCCGGTCGTTCTTGAAAAAGACAGCGATGGCAACCCGATAAAATTCAGTATCGATTTCGGCGGAACACCGGTCAAAGTGCAGATCTGGAAAGTGATGGTGGGGATTATACCGCTCTACCTTCTCGACACCAATATTCCCGACAATCCCTCCAAATTCAGAGAGATCACTTCCGTCCTTTACAGCGGCGATAAAGATACGCGGCTGAAGCAGGAGATACTGCTTGGTATCGGCGGTGTCAAGGCTCTTGATGTGCTCGGGATAAAACCGGCCGCATTTCATATGAACGAGGGCCATTCAATGTTCCTCCTCCTGGAGAGGATGAAAATGCTGATCGAGAGAGACAAATTGACCATTCCCGAAGCGGCGCAGGTTATCTGGGCATCATCGGTTTTCACCACTCACACGCCGGTCCCGGCAGGAAATGAGCAGTTTGATCCGAAATTGATGGAGGGTTATCTTAAGAAGTATGTCGAGAGTATCGGCATGTCATGGGAGAAATTTCTTTCCATCGGCCGCGTTTTCAACTCCGAAACCGAACCGTATAACATGACCGCGGCGGCCTTGAAATCCTCGGCCTTCGCCAATGGTGTCGCTCAGCTTCACGGGGAGACCTCGCGCAAGATGTGGCACAATATCTGGCCCGGTCTGCCGACCCCCGCGGTCCCGATTATCGCCATCACCAACGGTGCCCATATGCGTTCCTGGCTGAGCCATGATATGGTCGATTTGTTCGATACGTACTTCGGGCCGAAATTCACCAGGCAACCCGCCATATTCGATAACTGGGAAAGCATTCACAAGATTCCCGACACTGAATTGTGGCGGGTGCATCAGAGACGGCGTGAACGACTGGTTTTCTTCGCCCGTAAAAGGCTTAAAAAACAGCTTGAACGCCGGGGTTCCTCGGCCCATGAAATCAAAACAGCCGACGAAGTTCTCGATCCCCGCATCCTGACAATAGGCTTTGCCCGCCGATTCTCATCATACAAAAGAGCCTTTCTCCTGTTCAAGGATATCGAGCGGCTGAAAAAAATCATTTCCAACGAAGATATGCCGGTGCAGATTCTTCTGGCCGGGAAAGCACATCCGCTTGACAACCCCGGCAAAGAGATCATAAAAAATGTTCTGCAGATCACGGCACGCGAGGAATTCCGGAGACGGGTCGTTTTCCTTGAGGACTACGATATCAATGTCGCCCGCTATCTTGTCCAGGGAGTCGATGTCTGGCTCAATAATCCCCGCCGCCCCCAGGAGGCATCCGGTACCAGCGGTATGAAGGCGGCCATGAACGGAGCCGTCAATGTATCCATCCTCGACGGTTGGTGGTGCGAGGGATACAGTCCCGAGACAGGTTTCAAGATCGGCAACGGTGAAGAATATACCAATGCCGAATATCAGGATAATCTCGAGAGCCAGTTTATGTACGATGTTCTCGAGCGCGAGGTTATTCCCCTGTTCTATAAGAGAGATGCCGCCAATTTCCCCAATGATTGGGTGAAAATCGTAAAAAATTCGATGGTTATGGCCTGCACCAATTTCAGTTCGTATCGGATGGTGCGGGATTATGCCGAAAAATTCTACGTCCCGGCCATTAAGGCTCATCATAAGTACACCGCCGACAATTATAATATCGCCCGTTCGATGGCAAAGTGGAAATCAAACCTGCATTATCAATGGGATAATATCAATCTCCTTGATATCGATACGCCGGCGATGGAAGATTCACCAAAGGTGGGCGACCGGATTCCGGTAAGATTGAAAATATCCCTGGGCTCCATTTCGCCGGATGATATTAGAGTCGAAGTCATTGCCGGTAATTTGAATTCCCTGGAGCAGATGGATAATTATGAACCGGTGATAGCTTCCCGCACCGACGGTGCGAACCC
>QNAH01000300.1 GCA_003641425.1 Candidatus Zixiibacteriota bacterium | reverse complement strand
TGATTGAATCCGGTGCCGTCGCTATCGCCGGAGTAGAGATACTCGCGGAAGGGAAGTCGGAAGATATCGAGGGCCATGTCGATTTAGCGGAAGGATGTCAAGTCATCGATGCCGGAAAAGGTGTTGTCACACCCGGACTGATCGATCCGCATACGCACCCGGTTTTTTCGAAAACCAGGGAAAAGGAATTCGAAATGCGGATACAGGGAAAGACCTATATGGAAATTGCCGAAGCAGGCGGCGGTATCAGGGCCTCGGTGCGCGACTTAAGAAACACCGATCGTGAGGAGCTTACTCGCCGGACAAAGGAACGTCTCGACATCCTGCTTTCATTCGGCATCACCACGATCGAAGCCAAATCCGGTTATGGGCTCTCCACCGAGTCAGAGATCAAGTCACTTGAGATTATCCGCGAGCTGGGCGAGACACACCCCGTCGACCTGATCCCGACTTTTCTGGGGGCGCATGAAGTTCCCGACGAATACCGCGATAAGCGCGAAAAATATATCAAGCTTCTGACCGAAGAGATGATCCCGAGAGTCGCTGAAGAAGGTCTGGCGGAATTTTGCGACATCTTCACCGAAGAAGGCGTTTTCAGCATTGAGGAATCGCGGGGAATCATGACAGCGGCCAAAAAACACGGCCTGAAACTCAAATTCCATGCTGATGAACTCGCCTCGACCGGCGGTGCCGAGCTTGCCGCCGAGATGGGCGCTGTCTCGGCCGATCACATTGTCTATGCTTCCGATGCCGGTATCAAAGCCATGGCTAAAGCCGGTACCGCCGCGGTGCTTCTTCCCGGGACATGTTTCTCGCTCAATTCCGGACAATATGCCCGCGCCCGCGAAATGATCCAGGCCGGCGTAACGGTTGCGTTGTCGACCGACTGCAACCCCGGCTCAAGTTTCACCGAATCGTTGCCGCTGATGGTTACCCTGGCGGCGATTAATTATAAAATGACCGCCGCTGAATCAATTTCCGCCATCACGGTCAACGCCGCCTGCGCGGTGGACCGCCGCGGTAAAATAGGACAGCTTGTCTCCGGCCTCCCGGGTGATGTGGTCATCTGGGAAATGAGTGATTACCGGGAACTGCCGTATCATTACGGCGTAAATCTTGTCAAGAATGTGATAAAAAATGGGAAAATCGTTATATAATAACAGCTTTTCCGAAACCTGGACTCTCGGCAATTGTTAAATAGATGATGATATTAATACGTCATATTGTTGTGATCTTCCTCATGGGGCTACTCCTGTCGGGTTGTGCTGTTTACAGTTTCAATCCGGGAGGAAAATCCTCGATCAAGTCGATTGCGGTAACGCAGTTTGAAAATCAAACAATTGAGTCCGGCCTTTCCAGCGCCATGACTGATCTGGTGGTCCAGTCGTTTATTGCCGACGGAAACCTGAGCGTGGTTTCGGAAAGCGATGCCGACGCCGTCTTGGTCGGAGTGCTGAAAGGCTATGAGCGCAAAGCATATACATTCGACGAGGCCGATAATGTTTCGCAATATGTGGTCAAACTGGTATTCGACCTGACTCTCGAAAACGGGGGAGATCGCAGTGAAATATGGAAGGAATCCTTTTACAGCGAAGGCGTTTATTCCGCTGAAGACGAAACCGAGGATGACGGCAAGGAACGGGCGGCCGAAAAACTGGTCGTAGATATCCTGAATCGAACGACCAAAGACTGGTAATTTTTGATTGCAGTAATAGCGTAAATAATATATACTAATAAAACGAGGGTAAAATGAAAATCAATCAATCTTTATTTTTTCTGAGCCTAGCGGTATTTTTATTGATTTTTTCAGGCGCGGCATTGGCCGATGAGAACAATTCCGACGTTGGAACATCGGTGTTCGATTTTTTGAAAATCCAGACCGGCGCACGGCCGATGGCTATGGGCGGTGCCTTTACCGGTGTGGCCGATGATGAGTCGTCGCTTTATTATAATCCCGCCGGAGTCGCCTCGCTTGAGGGTAAACGTTTCATTGCCGGTTATCACAATAATATTTTCGACATGCAATCCGGTTTTCTGGGTTATGTCCACCCGATACGCCAGGGACAGAAACTCTCGTTTTATGTGAATTATCTCAATTATGGAACCTTTGACCGCACCGATGTCAACGGTGAGGTGATTGGTGATTTTTCAGGCGGCGATTTACTCTTGGCATCGTCTTATGCCCGGCAGATCAACGAAAAAATCGCGGTCGGCGCGACGGTCAAATTTATCTATGAAAAAATTGATGATTATTCCGCCACCGGGCTGGCTTTCGATTTCGGCGGTAAATTTTCTCTGAATAATTACAGCAATACGGTTTTCGGCTTCATGGTGCAGAATCTCGGCACCCAGATGTCAACTCATCTCGAGGATGGCGATAAGGAATCGCTGCCGCTTTATCTTCGCGCCGGCGGTTCAACCTACCCCAAAGGTCTCCCGCTCCTGGTGGCAGCCGATATAGTCTATCCGACCGACAATGACCTGTTTTTCTCGATAGGTGCCGAACTTATCAGCGCTCGGCCGCTGTTTATCCGGCTGGGATGGACCAGCTTCGGCGACAATTACAAGACCGGTGCAAGCGGTGATGATCTGGCCGGTTTTTCCGCCGGGATAGGTCTTGAATACAATAAGGTGCATATTTCATACACTATTTCGCCCGAGGCGGAACTTGGAACGAGTCACAGGATTACCTTTACCGGAGGTATTTAATAGATTGCGTAAAAAAGTATTCTGGCCGGGATTTGGATTTCTTTATATCTTCATCGCCCTCGCAATAGCCTGTTCAGGAGATATCGGCGGCGGGTCCCCGAAAGATACAGTTATCCAATTATTCGGCGCCATGGAACGTGATGACCGCGCCGCGGTCTCACATCTGCTGGATCTTCCGGCGCTGATGAGCAATACCGACGAGGATTATGCTCTCCAGCGCAAGGAACCAAGAGTCTTCCACAATCCGGAAGACATTCTCGACGACCTGACCGGGGTCGGGCTGACCAAGACGCGATGGTTTTCGATGCAACGGGTGATGGGTCGGACCGAGATCAAGGGCGATACCGCTTTTGTCGAGGTCTCGTTCATCGACAAGAAAACCAATGTGCAGTACTATAACAAGTTCGGTCTGCACAAGGTCAACGACCGGTGGGTTATCTACAGCTTCAAGACGATAGGCGGTTAAACCCGCCTCTGCTATGATATTCGGTCCCGGCGACAATCCGGGCCGCCACATGACAAATTAATGAACGAAGGTACGTTGAGGATTATGTACAAGGGTAAAATTAAATCCATCGAGCGCAGTAAGGGATTTGGCTTTATCGAAACGCATGAGGGGGAAAAAGTCTTTTTCCATCAGCGGTGGTTGCGTAAAATCAAATTTCGCGATCTGAACGAAGGCGACGAAGTCGTCTTCTCCGCCAATATGGGGCCGCGAGGGCTTCGCGCCTACCATCTCAACCTGGCCGATAACGAAGAGGGCGAACAGGTTAAGTCTACTCGCGCCGATGAGTTATTCAAGGATTGATCCGCTGAGAAAATAATAAAGCGGGAAGCCTACCGTTTTCGGGAATAGAGGGGGTAATCCCCGAGGTGAGGTTTACGGTAAACTCCCGCATTTAATCTATCATTTCAGCTCCAATTTGTCAAGTATTTATACCTTTCCGCCGTTACTGCCGGCGTTGTGATATTCTCAAAAGTAATACGTTATTGTTAGCCCCGCCGGACTTCCCCTGATATCCCGGCGGCCGATCTGCAGTTTATACGGATCGATCTCCCGCCACGTATCCGACGGCGGCTTAGCCGCCCCGACACCGATTCCCAGAATCAGCCCGGCACCGCCCAATATGGCGCCGTAGAATAAAACAATACTGCCCTGTTCCATATCGTGCTCTTTCGGGCTGACCGCCCCGATCACGCTTCCCAGGATTGCGAACGACAGAAAACC
>QNAH01000299.1 GCA_003641425.1 Candidatus Zixiibacteriota bacterium | reverse complement strand
GCTTCATCACACTTGAAATATTTCCCCCCGGTCAGCATGGACACTGATAACAGCGAACCAAAATCTGGACGCTTTTGATATTCTTCAATAGAATAACGTTCCAGCGCAATCTGGCCGCTGCTTTCCTTCATAATATTTCCATCCTTTTCGACAATCCCGATATACTTATATCTACCGGGTGAAAGAACGTCGAATTCGGCACGGTACTGACCTTCCCCTTTCTCGACAAGTTGCACCACGGTCGAATCACCTTCACGCTCCCCGACCAGCGTTATATAACCAGAGGCGCCGGGTATCGGACGAAATCCGAGATCGAAAACAAAGGCATTGAAGCCTATAATCTCACCTCTGGTATAGATCGTCTTGTCCGGCACAATCCTGATCGGATCGGACTCACTCCGCACCGAAAGCCAGTTGATCACTCCATCAAGCAGTTGGCGATACTCCTTGTCGTCACCCCCAAATCCATAGCCGAAAAATCCCCAGTGCCAGAACGGTAAAGCGGCCGTCGCCATGACTCTGCCGGCTCCGAAATTACGGACACCGATTACAGGCGGGTCCGCCCCTTCGGCGCCCAGTCCTGACGTCACTAAAATCTCCGAATTGGGTGGAATTGAATCGGTTGGAATAAGAACCTCGAAATGCGGTAAACTTTGCCATGCTTCACGGATTGCCTGGCGATTGTCGGCAATTCTCACCGCCGGGTGAAAAAGGTAATTTTCCATCGGACTGCCGTTGAAAGCAACATAGGCCGGGCCGCGGCCGCCGCGGCTGTTGATAAACGGCAGAAAATCGTCAAGCCACCGGGGAAACCGGTCCTTCAAGTAATTTTCCCCCAGTATAACCAGCATACTGCCCCCCCTGTCTTTGATAAATGAATCAAACAGGGCTTTTCGTGCCTTAAGCGATTGCATATCGACGTCATAAAGAATTATCAGGTCGTTTCGGTTTAAATCGGCCTGGCTGTTGGGGAAACTTCCCGAAAGATATCCCCCTCCTTTTTTGAATATCACCTCGGTCAGTTCAATCGACTCGGAGCGGGATAGAAATCTTTTAAGAAAGGCATATTCCCAATCAGGATGATCGGCCACAAGGAGAACATTAAGTTTGCTTTTTAAAACCGTCATGGAAAACGAACGGGAATTATTTTCGGTCGAAAGCTCATTATTCAGCCCCTGAATATTGACTGTAAAAGTCTGCTGGCCCGGCCTTTCAGGCGTCATTTTTAACTGTACTTCATGGCGAAGATTTCCTGCCGGCAACGATATCGTTTCACCTGTCAATGTCCTGCGGCCGCTTTTTATTTCGATATTGGCCCGTTCATTCTTCATTCCCTGCCACTCCAGATGCACTGTCACAACCGTCGGTTTGCCCGCAAATACAACCTGGTTATAATCCAGCCCGGTAATTGCAACATCCTTTTCGCCGGTCTCCATTCCGATACCAATAGAATAAATCGGCGATCGCGCCCGCAACGCGGCCTCTGCCGGAGCCACTCCGCTGTTTGATATCCCGTCAGAGATCAAAAGCCAGGCTTCGGAAGGCGCGGCGATTTCCTTGTTCGATAATGCACCGATTACTTCGCCGATGGCCGTAATATCCAAATTTTGTGAACCGGATCCGCTCAGCAATTGCCCGGCAAAAGGCTCAACTTTATATTCAAAAGCATCTTTTATTTCAGCAAATAAGTTAGATGATAACAGCGAATCGGCGCGCTCGGCCCGGCTCTTGCCGGCCTCCACATTTTCCATACTGGCCGATTTGTCGATTAGTACGGTTAATTTAGGTTTTCGTTCGTATTCGCGCCGGTAAGAAATAACCGGTTCAAACAATGCCAGGAATACGGCTATGATTGCGGTAAGCCTTAAACCCGTCAGGAGAATCTTCATCCCGGTCGAAAGAGGCGGATTTGTACGCCGGTAAATATAGACTGCAAATAGAACAAATAAAATAAAGATAAGCGCTGTAAAAAACGGTTGCCCGGTGAGAAAATCTATCGAGAGTTCTTTTATACCAAACATATTTTATTATACAGAAATCAATACAATACGAGGCGTTTTTGATCCTTATCGGCAGCTAAGAGGCCCGGGAGGTGGAAAACTCGACCATGCCGGATAGCGATTTATAGTATGATGAGCCTTTAAGCTCCTTCACCATCTCGAGGCCCTCATTGGCAATTTGCACCGCCCGCCTGTGAGCATAATCGATTCCGCCGGCATCATTGATATACCCCAGGATGGTCCTGAATTCTCCCTGATCAATTCCATTGCCCAGAATCCTCAGAATCTCCCGCTGCTTTCCTTTGTCGCCGTTGCGCAGTGTATAAATCAGCGGTAATGTCACCTTGCCGGTGATCACATCATTACCCGGCTCCTTTCCGGTAACATTGGCATCACCGACAAAATCAAGAAGATCGTCTGCGATCTGGAAAGCCGTCCCCACTTTTTCGCCGAATTTCGAAAAGCGTTCCCTGGTAGATCCATTAACACCAGCCAGTATCGGGGCGGCTTCGCAGGAAACGGCAAAAAGCGAGGCTGTTTTATCAGTGATAATTTTAAGGTATTCTTCTTCCGACAGATCATAATTCGAGGTTTCCTCGACCTGCCGTAACTCGCCCACAGAAACCCGTTCGGTGGCATATGAAATGGCCGCTACCAGTTCTATCGACTGCGGCGCCACCATCGTTCTGAAAGCCTTGGCAAACAGGAAATCACCCATTAATACCGCGACCAGATTGGTCCATTTAAAGTTGACTGTCTCCAACCCCCGCCTCAGATCGGAATCATCGACCACATCATCATGGAGAAGTGTCGCTGTATGAATGAGTTCAATGGCCAGCGAGGCCGAAATTGTGTTCTCGTTGTAAAATTCGGCCGCACGTGACAGCAAAAACATCATTGCCGGACGCATTCTCTTACCCTTGGAGCGCATCAGATGCTGGGCGATTGAGGTTATCAGCGGGGTTTCACCCTTCAGGCATTCCGCCAGACGCCGGTCGAAGATCGTCAGATCCTGTTCAACCGGTTCGATTAGTTTTTTGAGCTTGTTTTTATCCATATTTATTGAATTACGAGGCCTATCCCCAAAAGCTCTAATAAAACCTAAGGTGACCTTTATAATACCGGAAATGTGAGATTATGTCAAATCAATTATTGTCTGGCTCTTTTGAGAGAATATGACACATCTCACAATAGACGTGCCCTGACTTCGATTAGAGAAACAGGTTATTTTTTTCGTCTGTTGCGTGGAATATAATGCGGCGGACGAATAATTGTATCACGTTTCCATTTATCGTCATCCCGTTCGGGATAGTCAAGAATATAATGCAGGCCGCGCGATTCCTTGCGTCGTGATGCCGACCGGACAATCAGGTCGGCCACGGTGGCGATATTGCGCAGTTCTATGATACTGTAAGATACAGGATGACTGTAATAATATGAATTTATTGCCTTTAGAATCATCTTCACTCTCTGTTGGGCCATCTTCAGACGATCGGTCGATCGGACGATACCGAGAAAATCCGACATCAGGCGGTTTAATGAACGGCGGTCATGCGAAAGGACAACCCTCTCCTTTTTCTGGAAAATCGACGATGCCAGCCATTGCTCGGCCTCGGGAGAATCGGGGAATTTATTTTTTTGAATGAATTTTACTGCATCATCGGCGGCAAAATCAGCCATTACCACCGCTTCCAGAAGCGAATTGCTGGCCAGGCGGTTGGCCCCATGCATACCGGTGAAAGCGGTCTCACCGCAAACATACATTCCAGAAATATCGGTTCGGCCATGAATATCAGCCACAATCCCGCCGCACTCGTAATGCGCCGCCGGTACCACCGGGATCCGATTTTTGGTTATATCAAAACCCCGCCGCAGACATTCTTTGTAAATATTCGGAAAACGCTTTTTTATAAATTTGCTGTCAAGGTGGCTGACACCGAGATAGACATAATCCTCACCCGAAATTTTCAGTTCACTG
>QNAH01000298.1 GCA_003641425.1 Candidatus Zixiibacteriota bacterium | reverse complement strand
TGCGGCGCTGATGCTGTTTGCAACGGCGGCCGGGGGGAAGATTATAGTTTATGACCGCGATATCGACTATGCCGGATATATCAAATACGACCGTTTCCTTGATGTCGAGATCTGGACCGACAACGACGAATATTACGAGGGGGACAACATTGTTATCTCTTTCCAGGCCGACCGCGACTGTTTTGTCGCCATTTACAATATCGATACGCGTGGGAACGTGAATCTTCTGTTTCCGACCAATCCGAACGAGAACGGTTATATCGAGGGCAACCAGGTCTATCAGATCCCGTCGCAGTATGATGATTATGATTTGACTGTCAGAGGCCCGGAGGGTGTCGAATACCTTCAGATAGTCGCTTCCCGTAAGCCGTTTGTAATTCCCGACTGGTTTGGCGGATCGGATATTGTGGTCGATGATGACCCGTATGATTTTATCGACTTTATCAATGCCAGTTATTTTCAGGGGGATCGCAATCTCAAACGCGCCTTCGATATGACATCATTTGTGGTGCATGAGTGGAACGATTATTATTTCCGACCGGTACATGTTTACCACCATTATTATCATCCGCCCTACTGGGATTGGGACTGGGGTTATTACGGTTCGGTGTATATCGACTATCCCTGGGGAGCCACGATTTATATCGACGGTGTTTACTGGGGTGTTGCGCCGCTGTTTATTCCAAGGATTTATTACGGCTGGCACTGGGTCACAGTCTATGATAATTACGGTTATTGCTGGGAAGACCGGTTGAATGTGGTGCGGCGGAAATCGATTGTCATTGACAATACGGTGATAAAAACCCGGGCCAATGTGAAATCGAGATTTAAGGATGTAAGCAAAAAGGGTTATTTATCGCCGGCCAAGAACGGGTATCCGGAATATGAAAAGGTTGTCAAGGTGAAGAAGACTCGCAAGCCCGTAATCGCCAAGACGGTTTCAGGCGAAAAATACAAAATCGCCCAGGAAAGAAAGGTGACATCCAAATACACCAGAACCACCAAAACGACGACCGGGTCTGTTTCGAAAGACAGAAGTTACAAGAGTTCAGAACGGTATAAGGCAACTAAGTCCTCTTCGGGAACGAAATCGACTTATAATAAGTCGGGTAAATCGTCAGCCAAATCATCGGCCAAATCGAGTGATGCTTATAAATCCGGAACCTCCAAAAGATCCAACAGCAGTGGAAAGACTTCGAAAACCTACAAATCCCGCAAATCCGGCAGCAGTCAATCCTCGAAATCATACAAATCAGGTTCTTCGAGTAAGAGATCATCCTCATCCGGGAAAAGTTACAAAAGCGGAAAATCAAGTTCAGGTAAAAGAAGTTCCAGCGGCAAAGCGAGCAAGAGTTCAGGCTCCAGCGACAAAAGCTCAAGTTCATCAGTAAAAGCGAAGTCGTCCTCCGGGGCGACTTCGTCGGCCAGTAAAAGGGGCCGCTGATTTTTAGGTTGACGTGATCATTAATTTTACTATTATTTTATGCGGAGGAAGATTACGGTATGCATAAAATCTTGATCTACACAATTGCGTTTGTCTTTCTGATGTCATCGCTGGCGATTGCTGTCGATAAGAAAAGCGACAAGAAAAAGGAACGCTCCAAAGTCGACACTCTTATTAAAGCGCGGGACACCCGGGTTCAGAGCCCGACCGGTAATCAGCCGAAAGACTACAACGATTTCATAGATAAAAACAACAACGGTATAGATGACCGTGCGGAGAATCAGCAGAAGGTTTCGCCCAAGAAAACCGACACCAGCAAGACTAAGTCCAAAAGCACCGATAGTCAGTCTCAGCAAAAAAAATAGCCCCCGGTGCTATAATTTAGAACAATATCCAACCTGTTTTGTTATAATTTCAGGATAGTCAATGGTAAATTAATTCTTGACTATCTCTATATTTTTGTGCAATATTTAGCACTCTAATGTGGAGATTGCCAAAGAATGGCATTAAGTTGTTGAATTATAAAGAAGTATCATGAGTTTTGAGAATCTTTCAAATAGAGAAAAAAAGGTTCTTCAGAATCTTATAAATCATTATATACAGACGGCCGATCCGGTCGGCTCCCGTGTGATTGCCAATAAGTATCGTATGGGTCTTTCACCGGCGACGATCAGGAATACGCTTCAAGACCTCGAGGAGATGGGGCTTTTGCAGCAGCCGCACACATCGGCGGGTCGAATTCCCACCGATCACGGGTATCGTGTCTTTGTCGATATGCTTCTGAAACAGGAGCCGCTCAATGCCGGCGATACGGAAAAGATACAGTCCATGATCAAATCCAGTCAGAAGGGGATAGGGATGGTTCTCAGCCAGACCAGTAAGATATTGGGAGATATCACCAATCAACTCGGGGTCAGCATCTCGCCGCGATTCGAAGAGGGCCGTCTGGCGCGCCTTGATTTGATACCGGTGAGCGGGGGCAAACTCCTGGTGATAGTTACGGTGGAATCGGGGCTGGCGCGATCGATCCTGATAGAGATCGAATCGGATATCGATTCAAAAGAGTTATCGCATATGCAGAATGTTCTCAATGAACGGCTGTCCGGCCTGACCCTGGGGCAGATACGCAAGACAATCCAGAAACGGCTCAAGGATACCGATTGCACACCGCGATTGATTAAGCTGTTTATTGATCCCGAGATCGATATCTGGACATTGGAAGAAAATGAGAATATGTTTATCATGGGTACCGACAACCTGGTCAATCAGCCGGAATTTTCGGATCGTTCCCGGTTGTCGGAGTTCATGAAATTTCTGGAGGAAAAGAAGGCATTGAAAGAGCTGATCGAATCCAAGTCGATCGGCGAGGGCATTGTAATCACCATAGGCAGTGAGTGCAGTATCGATCAGATACAGGATTGCTCGCTGGTGACATCGAAGTACCGGGCCGGGAATCTCTCCGGTTCGATCGGTATAATCGGGCCGACGCGAATGCCGTATTCAAAGTTAATCTCCATTGTGGAATATACGGCCCAATCGCTGACGAAGGCCCTGACGGAATCGCGAGGTGAAGATGAGTAAGAAAACAGATAATGATAATGACATCGTTTCGGAAAATGAAGAAGAGATGACCGAAGAATTAAACGGGCAAGGGGAAGCTGAATCGGATACGGTCAAAGATGCCGAGGACGAAAAAGAAAGTGAAGAGGAAGTAAGGAGTCCCAAGCAGGTAATCGACGATTATAAGAAAAAAATCGAAGAGCTTGACGACCGTTATCTTAGGTTGGCGGCCGAGTTCGATAATTATAAAAAACGCACCAGCCGTCAGTTCGAAGAGATTCTTAAAAATTCCAATGAGAACATTATTATCGATTTGCTGGAAGTGATCGATAATTTCGAGCGGGCTCTCGCGGCCGCATCGGAGTCGGCCGATTACAAATCGCTTCACTCCGGCACCGAGCTTATTTATCAGAGTCTGTTTGATTTGCTGAAAAAACAGGGTCTCAAGCCGATCGGGGCGGTCGGCGAGAAATTCAACCCTTCGTTGCACGAAGCGATGATGCAAATGGAATCGGATGAGTACCCGGAAGGGATGGTGATGCAGGAGATGGTGAAGGGTTATACGCTCAACGGCAAGGTCATCCGTTATGCCAAGGTGATTGTCAGCAAGGGCCCGGCGGATGGCGATCAGGAATCGGATTAGAGAATGGGAATATAAATCATTTACGAAAATATACAATAGCAATAAAGGAGATAAAAAATGGGAAAGATCATTGGTATTGATTTGGGAACGACCAATTCCTGTGTCGCCGTGCTTGAAGGTACGGATCCGGTTGTAATCCCCAATTCGGAAGGCGGACGAACCACTCCATCGATCGTAGCTTTTGCCAGGGATGGTGAGCGGCTGGTTGGAGCCGCGGCCAAGCGTCAGGCTGTCACCAATCCGGAATCGACCATTTTCTCAATAAAAAGATTTATGGGAAGGCGTTATACAGAGGTTAATGAAGAAGAAAAAATCGTTCCTTACAAGGTCAAGGCTGATTCGGAC
>QNAH01000297.1 GCA_003641425.1 Candidatus Zixiibacteriota bacterium | reverse complement strand
TCTAAAAAGAAGGTTGCGTTGTTTGTACATGCTGCTCTGATCGTATTGTTCGACCGTATCCTGCAGATGGCCCGCGGCGATAAACAGCTCGCGTGTTCCGTCGTTGTCGAAATCGGGAAATCCACACCCCCAGGTTACGAGCGGCAACGTTCCGGCTCCTGTGCCGGTGATCAAAGTAACGTCCTGGAACTGAAGCTCACCGAGATTTCGATACAGGCTCGCCAGCTGATTTTGATAATTGGTCACAACGATGTCGAACAATCCGTCGCCGTTGTAATCCCCGGCGTTGGTCCCCATCGTCCCCTGTTCGTCGCCGTTCAAATCGTACGCGACCCCCGCGATCAACCCGATCTCCTCAAACGTGCCGTCGCCGTTGTTATGAAAGAGATAACTCTCCTGAACGTCATTTCCGACGTATACGTCCGTCCATCCGTCCAAGTCGAAGTCCGAACAGACCATTCCCATCCCATAGCCGCTATATTGTGCGATCCCGCTTTCCTCGCTGACGTCGGTGAAAGTTCCATCGCCATTGTTGCGGTACAGCAAGTCCGGAACGGACGGATAATTGAGCGGGTCGCAGTAAACCTCAACGCCCGACCGACTGCAGGGCTTGAACTTCTCATAATCGAATTCAAGGTAATTATTGGAATAAATATCGACGTATCCATCGTGATCGTAATCCAGGAACGAGCAGCCGGCACCGAACGACGGGTCGCCGAGACCTGCTTCTTGGGTGACATCGGTGAATGTGCCGTCCCCGTTGTTGCGGAGCAGAACGTTCGGCCCGTAGTTTGTAATGTAAATATCTTGGTCTCCATCGTTGTCATAATCCGCGACCGCACATCCGAGTGCGTAGCCGCGATCGCCGCTATTGCTGTCCTGCGTGACATCGGTAAACGTGTTATCGCCGTTGTTTCGGTAAAGCGCGTTAACCGGCGGCGACGAAGGTTGAGGCGTTCCCTTCAGCGGTGCGGCGTTGAGGAAGTACAGATCCAGCAGGCCGTCATTATCGTAATCGATCAGCCCCATGCCGGAGGCAATCGTTTCCATGATGTAGTGATTGCCGTTGCTTCCATCAGTGTGATGAAAGGTTATTCCCGATTCGGCCGTCGCGTCACGCAGCTGGATGTCAGCGACGGCGGAGCCGATAGACAAAACATGCAAGACCGCCGTGATGCATATCGGATGTTTCATCGAGCGCTTTGGAGTTTCTTATATCGATTTAGGAAACGAGGATTGTCCGGTTCTAGCTCAAGCGCCGAGGCAGAGGCCTCCAGCGCCATCTCCATCCGGCCGTTTGCGTAATACGCCCACGCGAGTAGATCGTAGTTCATCGCGGTGGGGTGGTCGGTTGCCAGGCGTTGAGCCAGTTCCAGCGCACGCTCCACACGCCGACCATTCGCTAAATACATGCGGGCAAGATTGTTCATCGCTTCCGGCATGTCCGGGTCCAGTTCCAGGGCTCTTTCCATCCTGACTTCGGCCGATTCGAGATCGCCCAACTGGGCATACATCGTCCCCAGATCCAGGAGGATATCCGCATCATCGGGCTTGAGTTCGGCGAGTTCTTCGTAAATCTCGGCGGCTTCACGCAGACGGCCGCTCCCAAAAAGGAAAGAGGCCAGGTTTTCGCGGCTCTGAATCGCTTTCGGATCGATGCGGATGGCCTGACGCAAGTGTTTCTCGGCCAGCTGCCAGCGCTGCTCTGAGGCATAGAACACCGCTGCATCATGATGGATTGAACGGCATAATTCACGAAGTGCCCGCTCGTCGTCGCGTGATAGGATTTCACGGGCCATTTGCGCTTTGTCTAGTTTCTTCAGCTCGCGGAATTTGTTCAGTGTTTCTTTCGCTTCTTCGCGTTTGCCAAGGCGGGTTTGTACCTGGGTCAAGGCGTAGAACGCATTCACCGACTGAGGGTCCAAACGACACGCTTCGAGAAGATGCTTCTCAGCCGCTTCGTATTCCTTCAGTTGAAGAAGAGTCTGTCCTAACAGGAATTGGCAGAGGGCGTCGTTCGGCCGACGCTCGAGCTCCAATTCGTACTCTTTCTGCGCCCCTTCGTGATCGCCGCTATGCGCCAGGGCCATGCCGATCCGGCGATGGACACCTTCAGCATCCGGGTCAGAATCGAGGGCCTTCCGCAGCAACTCGGCGGCTTCCTCAAACCGGCTTTGCCGGATGCGAATCTCCCCCAGGGCTTTGTACATATCGTCTCGTTCGGGGTTGAGCTTCAACCCCGCCCGGATTTCATTTTCCGCCTCTTCGTAACGTCCCAACTGGGCCAGTGCCATCGCGAGGTTGAAGTGGGGTTGTGCCTCGTTGGATGCGTCTTCCAGAACGCTCCGGGCGGCCTTGAGTGCGTAGTCACGGGCGGTTTCTAACGTAAACTCGGGAAGATCATCGCGTTCGTCGCCGATGGCCGCACCAGAGAGTGATACGAGGAAGACTCCAATGAACAGCACGGTCCGGCCGCCCGCAGGCCAAGCCGCACGTCCTTGGGGGTTGAACGAATAAGCACAAGCGTGTCCTGCACCTGAAAACAGCATCACCGCACTCTCTCCATCACAAGCGCTGTCCAGACAATAATACCAGACACCCTCGACGTGCGCGAGTTTCGAACAGAAACCTGCAAGTCCCGTTGTTTCCGACGCGCTATTGTCCCAAAATCAAATCCGGCCCCACTTATTCCCGCCATGACAGGGGATTATGCGTAAACACGGTGTCGATCTCTTGGGCTCGCTGAGCCTTCTGGCGTCGCTTCTCTGTTGGGCCACAGTGCCGCTCTTCCTGCGTTCATTCATCCACGAGATTGACGGGTGGACTGCGAATGGTGTCCGGTACCCGTTGTCCGCTTTAATATGGCTGGGGCCGCTGCTTTATTTTCATCGACAAGGGTATGTGAAACGGGTTTACCTGAAGTGGGCGCTGCTGCCTTCAGCGATCAACATCGCCGGGCAGAGTCTGTGGGCCTGGTCGCCCTATTACCTGGAACCGGCGATGATGACCTTTCTCGTGCGCATCTCCAGCCTCTCGGCCATTTTGGGCTCGCTCTTGCTTTTCCGGGATGAGGCGAGGCTGTTTCGCTCAGCCTTCTTCTGGGCCGGCCTGGGGGCGTGCCTGGTCGGCTTTCTGGGGCTGACATTCCTTGGGAAAGAGATCCCCCATGGGTCCACCATAACCGGCATTATTCTCATCACAATTTGCGGTGTCTTTTGGGGTTATTACGGGGTGACGGTCCGCTGGGCGATGGAGGGAGTCCATGTGTTGATCTCGTTTCCCATCATCTGTGTGTATACGTCAATCGGTACCTTTGTCTTGATGTTGATGTTTGGCGAACCGTCTCGTCTGCTGGATATGCACGCTCATCGACTGTTGTTGCTCGCTTTATCGGCGGTGATCGGAATCGCAGTTGCGCACATCTTCTTCTACAAGGCGATCGAACGGCTCGGCGTATCCATCAGCACGGGCTGTCAGCTCTTGTCTCCGTTTGTCACCGCCGTGGGCTCGTACTACATCTTTCGGGAGATACTCACAGTCGGGCAATGGTCCTCGGGAACGATTCTATTGGCGGGCTGTGGGCTGCTTTTGTATGCCCAACAGAGGCTACACGTTGTGGTTCATCGCGGCCATGCAAAAGAAACGGCCCCGGGAAGCGGTTCTCCCGAGGCCGTGTCACCCAAAGCAGATCCGAATAATTCCGGCTAAAGGCTCTTGATCCGAACGTTCCTGAATTGTGCTTTGTGCTTGAAGCTCTTATGTTGGAGGGCGATGCCTCCTTCCTCTTGCTTGTGGATCAAACCGTCCACTGTACCGAGATCGACGTCATGAATGACCTCGCCGTTCAAAACGGCTTTCAAGTGGTTGTCTTTGACGGTGATCTCGACCTGGTTCCACTCACCGGCCGGCTTGATGGCGTTCTTCTTGGGCGGAAGCGTGTTGTAGATTGCGCCGGAGGACTCTTTGGAAGGCGGTTCGCCTGCGTCGGCACGGAACGTGATCTCCGGGCTCGTAATAAACACTTCCTT
>QNAH01000296.1 GCA_003641425.1 Candidatus Zixiibacteriota bacterium | reverse complement strand
CACAGGAATGTTGTTCCGCCGCGCCCAGCGGGCAATTTTGAGACAGGCCGGCAGATAACGTCCGTCAAGATGCACCGCTCTTACCGCCGGTAAATCACTCAATTTGATATCACCCGGCTTTAGATGGATTTTCAAATCGAGGACAATTGTCCTCCGCCCGCTTCTTTGTTCGATCCAACCCGATGCAATCGCTGTCGGCTGTTTCTTCTTAAATATATAAGATGTATCGACACCTTCTTTTTTCAACTCGTCGATGACAAATTGACCGAAAACGTCATCTCCCACCGGAGCCATCAATCCCGGATGCATTCCCAGCCGCGCCAGGGTCACCATCGCTGTCGGTATCGGGCCTCCCCCCTGGACAGTAACATGTTTGGAGTCGATTTTGGCCCCCGGATGAGGGTATTTTTCGATTTCCATCAATAGATCGGCCGGAGCGATTCCGAGACCAAGACAGTCGAGCTTTTTATTCAAACTTGATTCTCCCTGATGTGCTGTCGATCAATTTCGCTTTCAAATTATTTATCAGCGACAATCTCGATTCTACTTTCAGCCGGACAATATCCGAAAAATTCGAATCAATCACTTTTGCCCCGATCTGATGAATAATCCGCTCGACAATATTGTAGTCATAAAATTCGACCGTCATGCTGATGCAACGGGTAATAAATTTCTCGATGACTCCGGCCGCATTAATCGCCTGCGCGGCCGAATCGGAATAGGCGTGGGTCAGCCCGCCGGTGCCGAGTTTGGTCCCGCCGTAATACCTGGTAACGACTACAATCAGGTTGGTCAGGTTTTTACCCTCGATTTGATCATAAATAGGTTTTCCGGCGGTGCCCGACGGTTCGCCATCATCGGAGTACCTGAATTTTATTTCCTTGCCGAGACCGACCCGGTAAGCAAAACAGTTATGAGTGGCATCATAATATTTTTTGCGGAATTCCTCGATGATTTTTTCGGCTTTATCGATATTTTCGCACTGCCGCGCCCGGCCAAAGAATTTTGAACCTTTAATTTTGATCTCGATTTCGGAGGGTGATTTAATAGTAAAAAAACTGTCGGATAATTCCATAGCAGGTTCACACCAGCGATTTGATGATTAAATCAAAACCATCTCTGAGATAAACCGGGATGGCCCCCAGTTCGATAATTTTTTCAACGCCCGAATTATCCCGCCCCGGCGCGTCGCACCCATCAAGCAGAATAAACATGATCTTGCCCAGTTCATGACAGAAAGCGGCGGCATCGATTGTTCCGGTTGAATCGGGTAGGACTTCCCCGATAACAACCGCCTGCGACAAGCCGACTATCAATCGGTTACGGGCCATCAGCCGGCCGGTTGACACATTGGTCTCCGGCGGATATTCTGAAATAAGACCGCCGTTACCGACTATTTCATCGGCTATATCTTTATGTTTTTCGGGAAAGATGTTGTTGAATCCGGAACCCAGGACAGCATAGGTTTTGCCGCCGTTCCGCATGGCCCCGATATGGGCCGAGATATCGACACCCCGGGCAAGACCCGACACCACAGAAACAGCCTTTAACGCAAACATACCGCCCAGATCAACCGCAAAGGTTATTCCCTCGGGTGTAGCCTTGTGCGAGCCGATCACGGCCACCCTTTTCTCATCGTTGGCCGGTAAAGCTCCCCTGTAAAAAATAATCGGCGGGGGATCGTTCATTTCCTCAAAAATAGCCGGAAATCCGGGATCAAAGGTGGTACTGCATCTGCAATTCTGACTTTCGAGCGAATTTATAAAATTCTCCGCCTGCTCAAGATACTGATCGGCCTCAAAAATTTTGACCGCACGTTTTTCACCAAGCCCATCAATCGCTGTCAACTCATCGATCTCGGCATTGTGAACAGCTTCCGGAGAAAGAAATTTTGCTATCAGGGCACGGAAGGATCGTGGACCGACCTCGCCGGATTTTTTAAGCGCCCATATCTGGGCCGCGTGAGAGTATTTGTTAATATCTGTCATGAAACGAAGTTAAACCAAAGCTTAACTAATGTCAAATATTATACTGTATATAGAATTTGAACAAAATAAGGCTTGATTGATCGACAACGCCCCTATAATAATAACGTATCAATATTATTATTCACCGCAGAAGGGAGTTAGTTTATGTCTTCGCAGGACAAAGACAAAAAAACAATAATCAATACCATCAGAGATGGGCCGATCAGGGTTTCCAATCTCGATAAGTTTTATGATCCAAAAGGAGAAAGAATACCGGCCAGACCGGAATTATGGCTGTGCCGATGCGGCGCATCCAAAAATAAGCCGTATTGCGACGGTGCCCATGTCGGGATTAAATTTGGCGATGAGAAATCCGACGACCGTATCGCCGACCGCTGGAAAGACTATCGCGGGGAGAAAATCACGGTTCATGATAATCGTGCCCTCTGTTCCCATTCCGGCGAATGTGTGCGCGGTGTTCCAAGTGTCTTTAACACCGAAAAAAGACCATGGATTTATCCTGACGGCGCCGATGTGAAAGATGTCGTCAAAACGGTAAAAAAATGTCCTTCGGGGGCGCTCAGTTACACTATCGATGGTGTTCGTCATCAGGAATTCGAAAACAAACCGGCTATAACCATAAAAAAACACGGCCCGCTCAATGTCACCGGCGGTATTGAATTTAAAGATGAGCATGGCGAAAAACCGGCCCCGGTGACAAGATATTCGCTATGCCGCTGCGGGGCATCGAAAAACAAACCATTTTGTGATGGAACGCACTCGATAGTCAAATTCCGCGATGATGGCAATTGACAGGGACAATATTCTTGCTTAATCCGGTGTCCGGAATTGCCGATCATTACAAAAAACTCCTGATATGATTTGTTGACATAACGGGGTAAAATTGTATAATAAATAAAAGAAAAAGCCGCATTTGTCCGACCTATGAATGTAAAATACAGATCCATCCGGCTGTTGGCCTTATTTGCCGTTATTCTCATCGCTTCGGTTTTTGCCATCGGCGAAAGCCATGCAAAAAACAAGATCGTCTGCGAATACTGCGGGGAAGTCATTCGGGGACAATATGTCCTGATTGACGGCAAATATTACCATCCCATTCATTTTAAATGCGCCAATTGCGGGACCCCGATCGGCCATACCAAATATTTCAAGAAAGACGGCAAATATTACTGCGAGAAATGTTATGACAGTTTATTTGCTGATCGATGCGCTCATTGCGGCGGAATTATAAAAGAAAACGGCGTCGTCAGCATGGGCAAGGCTTACCATGACAGCTGTTATCAAAAATATGTCGCCACGCGATGCGATATTTGCGGAGAAATAATATTCGATAATATCTATGCTGATCAATGGGGCAATACATTCCACCAGAAACACCTCCAGGAATTGAATCAGTGCGAATACTGCGGACGGCTTATCTGTGAGCAGTTGACATCAGGAGGCATGACTTATGACGACGGAAGGCATGTTTGTAACCTTTGCCGTCAGACAGCAATCGACAATATTGCCGAGGCGAAGATTCTTTTGGACAGCGCCCGGACACTTTTGGGTCTCGAGGGAATTGATATACCGGGGCATAAAATAGAATTGCACCTCATCGACAGGGACAGCCTGAAAAATATCTCCCATGAAAAAGATGCGCTCCAGGAGGCGCTGACCATGTACAGACGGCAAATGAGTAATGATCTCACCACATACCGCGATTTCGATATCTATATACTCAATGGCATACCTCGAGATCATTTTCTGTCGGTTGCGGCTCATGAATTGATGCATGTCTGGCAACATTATAATGCTGTCCCGGATAATAATAAAGCCCTTCGCGAGGGAAGTTGCAACTATGCGTCATACCTGGTTTTACAGCATATTCAGGGCGACTATTCACGGTTCTTGATTTTCAAATTGAGCAAGAACGATGATCCTGTTTACGGTGAAGGTTATCGCCGTGTCAGCAAATTTGTAAAAGACAACGGTATTGATTACTGGTTGTATCATCTCAAAAATCAAAAAGACTTCCCGGCCGGTTATTGATTTCAGTACGCTCTTT
>QNAH01000295.1 GCA_003641425.1 Candidatus Zixiibacteriota bacterium | reverse complement strand
TGCCCGCCGGATCATCTTCGGACACCGGAACAAGGTCCAAGTATATGTCGCGATAATTATCGCGGTCTTTTTCGAAGCGGCATTTTATTCGATCGCGGTTTAATATATCTACAAAATAATTGGCGGTTGTTATCAGAGTGGGTTCCGAAACGGCGATCGATATCTCCTTCGGTTTCTTCTTTAACGCCTTCAGCAAATCACGCCCCTTTTCAGGATCATAATCATAAAATCGTCCGGTGGGCGCGTCTTTTAAGTAAAGAGAGTTAAATGGCCTGACACCATCGCCGGAAAAGAATGACGATGTTTGCAACGGATTGAAACGATAGTACATCGAGGTCGATAATACCCCCCTGTCATTAACCGGGTGCGAGACAATCGGAAACAATACTGCAAAAAACCCTGCCGGATAGGCGACAGTTATTATATCCTCATCGGACGATTTGTACTCATTAAATGAAATAAAACCATCGATCTTATGCGCCTCCAGACCAAATGTCATCTCGAGAAATGAATTATAAAAATGCAGTTCCAGCGGGTTGCCGTTTTTGGTGATAGCTCGCAATGGCGGATTTAATTCATCAAACGTCTTTTCACTGCCGACAGGGCCGCAGTTTTCTCCGCCGGGGAGCTCGAAACCGATCCGTATGGTACTTGCACTGTCTATCTCCGCCGTTGCAATTTCTGCATGAAGCGATTCGATTTTATCATTATCAAGCTCATATCCAAGCGGTTCGCTGTATGATACCCCGTCGCCAGAAAATCCTATCATCCCGGAACAGATCGAATCATCACCCTTATAAATAGTAAACGGGCTGTGCTCGAAAACCATTTCTTCCTGACCATGCGGGAAATACAGCCTACCCAGTTTGCACTGCAGTACATCGCATTCGATCTGTCCCGCCTGCACCATGACGGTCATCACCAGCATGACGGCGGTCATAATGATCAATAAGAAAATTCTCAATCCCGACATAATTCAACTCGATTAAAAAAGAACCGCTGAACGCAAAAGAACCTGTCCCTCCGACCGTGTCAAATATGACACAGACAATTTAGTCAATTTCAACAAGTTATACAATCTATATCGGCATCTGTGTCATATTTGACACATATTAATATCAGAGACATTGTGGCGCTGACGTTATGTTGTTGTATTACAATATATTACATTTTCGGCACAGACTTTGTATTGTTGTCTCTGTGAAGTCAACAAAAGGACAAAAGCCCAAACCTTAAGGAGGTTGTCATGTTTAAAAAATCACTTATTGCCGCAGCCGGAGCGATAGCAATTCTGTCGCTCGTTATCGTTGGATGTTCTTCCGACGATCAGCCGAAGAAAACTTCGGTCGTCAACCAGGTCATCGACGAGATAGCCGACTCGATCGTTGACAATGTTATCGATGCCCAGTTTACCTCGACACCGGTCAAATTCGAGGAGTACACCGAGGGCCGGTTCGGCCAGATTGGCGATGTTCTCGTTGCCGATTCGGTCGCCTATGCCGTTTTCGACGGTGGATTTATCATCTATGACCTCGCCGACGGTACTTACAATGCTATCGCCAGCGATGAAAAACTCAACGCCGTCAGTATGCACAAAAACCAGATATTTGTCGGCGGCAACAACCTGTTTGTCGTCAAAGACGGTGCGCTGGCCACCACCGGGCATCATTTTGAACTGCCGATCATGGCGCTGGAATCGTTTGACGGCAGGCTGATGATCGGTACCGGCCAGGGGCTTTACTCCATGTCCGAGACCGAATACAAACTGGTCCGCGAGAATATCCCGGTCAGCGCCATGGCCGCCGATGAAACCGGTCTGTGGGTCGGTACCGATGGATGCGGTTTGTTTCGTATGGAGGGCGACGATTTCAAGAAGCGGTACCTGCTTCGCGATACATCCATCTTCGATGACATCAACTGTCTCGATTACAATCGCGGTTTTCTTTATGCCGGCACCGACGATGCCCTCTATATCCACGACGGCGGAAGCTGGGCGACCTGGACCGTCGAAAACGGTCTGCCTTCAAATACTATTCGTGATATCGATGCCTCCGGATGGGTGGTCTATATCGCCACCGATGCCGGTGTCACGGGATACTTCGACAACAATCTCTATCCCGCCCGGACACTCGAAAACAAGATTGTCAATGTGATTCAGAGATTCGAGGATAATGTCATTGCCGGGACAGACCGCGAGGGTCTCCTGATGAAATCGGGCGGCTTCCTGAAAACCCTGGTCGAGCCGGGCGACCTGGCTGACGAGATAGTCGAGGCGGTCGAGCCCGAGGTAATCGATGAAGCCGATGCAATCGAAGAAGTGGTTGAATCCGATACTGCCGAAGAACCCGATGCCATGGTCGAAGCCGCGGCAGGTGAAGAGATCATCGAAGTCAATGAGGTCGTTGCACTCGATGAAGCAGTCGAAAGTGAAAAAATCATTGAGCCTTCAACTGTCGAAAACAGCGAAACCGACAATGCAACCGAAAGCAACGATGAAGGCGCCGACACTGAGGCCAATGCGGGAGAGGTGGTGGATACTTTCACTGCATTCGAAGAATAACCGCTTAATCCTCCAAATCACCTGCGGTGAGTACCCTGCATTACAGCCGCAATCGAAAATCGCAGGTGTCCATGCCCTAAACGGCTGATCCTTGTGGGAGGGATCCTGCCTTTGCACAACCCCCCGGCCAACCCCGGCCGGGGGGATAAATCAGTTGTTAAGAGTGTAATCTTGATGGAATGCCTGTAATTCCATAATAATCATATCTAGCGTTTCTAGATGCTGATTTGTATTACTCATTTCTTCTTTTATATTATCTAATAAAGCAATGATTTGATCTAACTTTTCTTCCACAATTACTTCCTTGGAAATTGCTAATAAAGGAATTATAATCCCATTATTCTAATTTTATTTTATTAAAGATGTTGACAAATTACAAAAAATATATAGAATATACTACTTATAATTTTACCATTTTTGTGGGTCGGCTATGCAAATATTACCAGAAATTTTATTAGTAGTTTTGGGAGGCGTCCTTGCTGCGGGAACCGGCTGGCTTCTCGATAGAGCCCGAGAAAAAGCCAATATAAAAAAGGCAAAAGAACTCTTTATTATTGGTGTTTGCGATGATTTGCGAAATTCAATTGAACTATTTGAAAAAATAGAGGATGAATGGGAAAAAACCACCACGATATGGTTTGTAACTCTTAACGAGATTAAAGAATCTAGACAGTTTTATCAAAATAGCAAAAGTTACTTAATTCTTATCGATGATTCCGATTTGCGGAAAAAAATATCTAGGTACTATTTAAAAAGTACTAACCTAATTAATATCCTTGAATTTCAACAAAATAGGATAATCCAAATACTTGGTAAATTATCTGATCTAATTCGTGATATAAGAAATGAAAATCCAGATATGGACTACAAGCAAGCAGCAGATTTTGCAAAGCCATATTTACCAAAGGAATTGGAAGAAATTGAGAAATTGCAGCAAACCTTACCATCCGATATCAATAAATTATCTGATTTCAAATTGCAGGCAGTGGACATTCTAAAATCAATGGAATCTTTGAAAGTCTAACAACGCTGGCTAAATGTTATAGAGATTTCATGTTTAAAATATATATTAATTTGTGGTTCTTCTATTTTCATCAATTAAAAAGGTGTAAATTATGTATACCATGAATGGTTGTGGTACAAAATTATACGGGCGTACGTCTACGCCGGATGGTTATATTGCCACAAAATGGTTCTGCCTGGTATTTATTCCAGTCTTTCCAATTTCGTCTTACCTTGTCATCAGCGAGGCAGAGGATTATGATTATATCATCAGCAGTAAAAAAACATATCAAATGGTAAAATTGGATGAAATTTATAGACCCCACTTACAGAAATTCTTAATATCTTGGGCAATAGCTATAGCGCTTTTTGTACTATTGTCTTACTTATAGTATGAAGGCCGTGGTGTGTTACCTCTTTGCCCATCACGCTATCCAGATACTTTTTATATTCACAAACTCTTTAATGCCGTAATGCGACAGCTCGCGGCCGTAGCC
>QNAH01000294.1 GCA_003641425.1 Candidatus Zixiibacteriota bacterium | reverse complement strand
GTCCATGCTGACCGGGGGGAAATATTTCAAGTGTGATGAAGCTGATTCTCTGTCAAATGTGCTGACTATGGATAGGGTCACGGTATCGCTTCAAAAAGAAATAATTTTGTGGAATAAATTTTGGATTCTGGCCGTATTTGTACTGTCGCTGGCGATCGAGTGGCTTATTCGCAAGCGGTTTCAATTGATATAAAACTGTGGATCTTGTGTATTTCAGACAAATTTAACCGGACATTTTTTTAAATATTGATTGAAAAAAAGCATAATGGATATTATAATTGCGACTGTTTTTAGAGAAGGGGATAATAAAGGATGAAAATAGCGGTAATTGGTTCGGGGTTGATGGGACGTGCCGTTGCTTATGACCTAAGCCGTGCCGAAAATGTCGAGAAAGTGGGGCTTTATGATTTCGATCTCGATCTGGCGGAAGAAATTGCCCGTAAGTACGGTAATAATATAACTGTCGCGGGCAGGATTGACGCCGGTAATGAGGATGAAGTCGCGGAAGTTCTTAAGGACTATGATGCCTGCGTTTCGGCGGTGACATATAGGTTTAATCCCGGGCTCACCCGGGCGGCGATTGATTCCAAAACGCATTTTTTTGATCTGGGCGGCAATAATGATGTGGTGGCATCGCAGTTTGCCATGAATGACAAAGCCGCAGAGGCCGGTATTACGGTAATTCCTGATTGCGGTCTTGCCCCGGGTATGGTATCGATTCTCGCTGCGGCCGGAATCAGTGAATTCGATAAAGTCAATTCGCTCAAAATCAGGGTCGGGGGACTTCCGCAGAATCCGCGACCGCCGCTTAACTACCAGATGGTGTTTTCATCCGAGGGGCTTATAAACGAGTACTGGGAGCCGGTTGTCATTCTTAAAAACGGCGAGAAAAAGATCGTCAATCCGATGACCGGGCTCGAGGAACTGGAATTTGACGGGATCGGCAGTCTTGAAGCCTTCTATACATCAGGGGGGACATCGACCCTGCCGGATACCTATAAAGGCGTGGTCGATTTTCTGGATTATAAAACGATTCGTTATCCGGGACACTGCCGGCTGTTCAAGGCTATGCTGGAGATAGGCTTAGGCTCTCGGAGCGAGGTCCGTGTGAATAATGTAAATGTTGAGCCCCGAAAGGTTTTCAAAAAAGTCCTGGAAAAGAATCTTAGTTTCAACGATCCCGATATGGTTCTGGTCAGGCTTATTTTCGAGGGGAAGAAGGACGGTCAGGACAAAAATATAGTTTATGAAATTGTCGATCGGCAGGATACCCGGACCGGTCTGACTTCGATGATGCGGACAACCGCTTTTCCGGTGGCGATAATCGCCTGGATGGCCTGTAATGGAAATATCGCCCATAAGGGTGTTGTGCCCCAGGAAACCGCTGTGGAACCGCAGTTTTTTATCAATCAGTTGAAAAAAAGAAATATAATCATGAAAATTACGGAGAGGTAATACGGATATTTAGCTATTATATGTCTTTTTAATCCTCAATCAGCCGTTGCGAACAACCGTGGAATTTGGTATAAAACCTCGATTATTATGTACTTATTATAGCTAAAATTATTCTTTTTGTTTTATTTCGAGCAGAATTTTCAGTGGAGAGCCTGCAAAATTTTGTTTTTATAAAAAAATGAATGAAATTAAAAAAAACGCTTGAAAAACTTGTAAGTATTGTCCATATTACTAATCATTTAAAGCGTATAAAGAATGGTAAACAATTGGCATGAATCTGTAAAAGGAAGGCGTTATGCAATTATCACGAAAAGCCGACTACGCACTTAGAGCAGTTATGCACTTTGCCGGTTTGCCCAAGGGGCAGTTGGCCTCAATTGGACAGGTTGCTAAAGCACAATCTATCCCGAGAGAATTTTTGGCCAAGATATTGAAAGACCTTACCTGGGCGGGTATTCTGGTGTCTTTCCAGGGAGTTACAGGCGGTTATCGTCTGGCTCGAACGGCCAGAGAGATAACTTTTCTTGATGTAATCGAGGCTATGGATGGTCCCATAACACTTAATCTCTGTGTTGAAAGCGCCAACTGCTGTGAGCATTATAAGAACTGCAAGATGCGCGACTTTTGGATTAAAGAGCAGGATCACTTTAAGAAGGCATTATCACGCGCCAACTTCGGCAAATACAAAGCTGTTCTCAAAGATAAATCTAAAAAGTAATCTATAACAAGTTTTCGATGTATGGCAGGATTGGTGTAACCGGTCCTGCCGTATTGTTGTCAGTCCGGATTCCCGAGCCGGGTAATATCTATCCGCCTGCCGTTGATTTCCCCGTTTTATTAATTACTTTTGGAGAAAAGATCTTCTTATTTCAATGATAATGGGGTTGATTTTTCCCTGCGAATATAGTTATATTTTGCGTCGAGCGATTGGATTCGACCGTGAAGTTACGTCACGCCCGCAGATTTTGCTTTTTGTGGCGGAACACGGGTTCAAAGCGTATTGTTTTTATAAGGGATGGCTTGAAAGAATAGTCTTTTAAGGAGATGAAGCTATGAATTTCGAAGATAAAGAATACAAGATCCGGGTAGGTTTGGCCGAGATGCTGAAGGGCGGCGTCATCATGGATGTCACCAGTGTTGAGCAGGCCCGGATCGCTGAGCAATCCGGTGCTGTGGCAGTGATGGCTCTTGAGAGGGTTCCATCGGATATCAGAGCCGACGGCGGTGTCGCCCGCATGGCCGATCCCGATATTATCGAGGGGATTAAAAAGGCGGTCAGTATTCCGGTCATGGCCAAATGCCGGATCGGTCATTTTGCCGAGGCGGAGGTGCTTCAGGCGCTGGAAGTCGATTTTATCGATGAGTCCGAGGTCCTTACTCCGGCCGATAACAAATATCATGTCGATAAGTGGAAATTCAAGGTCCCCTTTGTGTGCGGCTGTCGAAATCTCGGAGAGGCTTTAAGGCGGATCTCGGAGGGTGCCGCCATGATACGTACCAAAGGCGAAGCCGGTACCGGGGATGTTTCCGAAGCGGTCAGGCACCTGCGCGAGATATCATCGGCCATGAAGCAGCTTACAACAATGAGTGATGAAGAACTCAATGGGATTGCCAAGGAGCTTTCGGCTCCATTGACGGTTGTCAAGATGGTGGCCAAACTTGGTAAACTGCCGGTGCCGAATTTTGCCGCCGGCGGGGTGGCGACTCCGGCCGATGCCGCGCTGGTCATGAAGCTGGGAGCGGAATCGGTTTTTGTCGGCAGTGGGATCTTCAAATCGGCCAACCCCGAAAAAACGGGCAGGGCTATTGTTACCGCCGTGACCCAGTATCAGGACCCCAAGGTCGTGGCCGAGTGCAGCCGCGGTCTGGGTGAGGCTATGAAGGGCATTTCGGCGGCGTCGATTTCCGAAGACGACCTGCTCCAGGTGCGATAACACGATTGTCCGATTTCCATGAAAGCGACGGCGAAAAATATTATGGTCGGCGTCCTGGCTTTGCAGGGCGATTTTGAACGCCATCTGAGTCAACTGGAGAGGCTTAATATCTCCAGTGTCGAAATACGCCGGGCGGATCGATTGAAAGACATTGACGGTCTCATTATTCCCGGGGGCGAATCCACAACCATGAGTAATTTGATCGACCGTTTTGAGATGCGTGAAACTCTGGTCGATTTCTGTGCATCGATGCCGGTCTGGGGTACCTGTGCGGGCATGATAATGCTGGCCCGGGAAGTCGATCACAATATGGTTCGGCCATTGAATGCCATCGATTTATCGGTTAAACGTAATGGTTATGGACGGCAGGTTTATTCATTTTTTACCGAGGTCACGGCTCAGTTAAACGGGAATGCCGCCTCTTTGAAAGCCTCATTTATACGGGCTCCGATGGTTTCGCGGGTCGGGCCGGGTGTTGCGGTCCTGGCCGCCTATAAGGATTCCCCGGTCCTGTTGTCTTCTCGGAATTGCCTGGTCAGTTCATTTCATACTGAACTGGATGATGATCTGGCGCTGACCCGGTTTTTTGTCGATAAGTTTGTATCGAAGGCCTGATAAGTTTATTTTTCTTCGGAAAAGTAGATTAGTCCACGGCCGATACTGTGGTTGCCT
>QNAH01000293.1 GCA_003641425.1 Candidatus Zixiibacteriota bacterium | reverse complement strand
TCGGTGCATGACGGGGCCGCCATTGTCGGGCCAAAATGGAAACGGTACGGAATTACACCGACGATACCGCTTGAAGAGAATAATGTCTTCACGGTTGAACTCGGAATCGAACTTGAGGGAATCGGATATGTCGGCCTTGAAGAGGACCTGGCCGTCACCGAAAACGGAGGCAAATTTTTATGTCCAAGACAAACCGAACTAATTGTCATATAAATCTGTTAATCGCGGCTGTTTTAATCATTTTTATCGCAATCGGGTGCGGCCCACCGAAAAAGGCGCTGAAGATCTCGCCGACCGCATGTGCCCCGAGTAACCTGACAGTCAGGCCGAACAGCCGGCAATTGTTTATCAAATGGGATACCGAATGCCCCGACAGTATATTACTTTCGGGATATTACATATACCTGTCCGAAAAACCGCTTTATGAGAAATACGGGATGGGTAAACCGCCCAGGAAGATCAAGCCCTTCAATGAAGCGGTCTATCCGGGTGATACCGACGAGGAGGATCGGTTCGAGACAATCACTATCGAAAACCTCGATAACGGTACCGAGTATTTTGTTTCGGTCAGGACAGTCTATGCTGATCAATCGGTATCGGTATCCTCCAATGAGGTGGGCGTCATTTGCCGTCCGGAGGGCATTTTCGATCTGGCTTATCGGTACAGTGATTTGAACGACGGTTTTTCGTTCGCGGAAGGGACATCGACAAGAGCCGACGGGGAAAAAAACGATTTGTATTTTTATCATCAGGGTGGTTTCGATTTTATCGCATCACCTCAGCGTCTGAACGGATTTATCCGTAAATCGAAATTTTATTCGCTGGGGAAATCGGAAAATATATATCAGTACCCCGACTTGGAACTGGATATACCGCCGGTCGAAAAGATGCCGGTGAAGGAAGGAGAGTCATACTTGATAAAAACCGCCGACGGCAACTATGCCAAAATCAGGGTTGAAAAAATCAGCGGCGAGGGTAAACAGAGGGTGCTGACATTAAGCTATATTTATCAGACGGTGCCGGGTCTGATGAGATTTTGATACACCAAAAGCTCTTTTTAATATACCGGGAGAGTCTTTATTCTGACTGATAACAAAGACAGCAGGTCGGCCCTATGGATTATTGTTTTAGCCGGAGCCGCGGCCAGAGTGATCACGGCTCTTGTTTCCGACAATATCAATCACCCGGATGAAATATTCCAGGTCCTTGAACAGGCGCATCGGGTTGTTTTCGGTTACGGTATCATCCCCTGGGAGTATCGGCTTTCGGCCCGCTCGTGGCTGGTCCCGGGTTTCATGACCATCTTTTTATACCCTTTCAAGATTCTGGGTCTGGACAGTCCCGATATATATATACCGGGGATGAAGATCATCATGTCGCTCATATCGCTGTCCATGATTGTGTCGGCTTATTATATCGGGAAACGGTTACGGTCGCACCGCGCCGGATTATGGGCCGCTTTTTTCTGCGCCCTGTGGTACGAAATCATTTATTTTTCTATCCGCCCGTTAAGTGAGGTCTGGGCATCAATATTTTTCATGGCGGCGCTGGCGCTGTCATTGAACAAGGACTCGTATCGATCTGTGATTACGGGGGGATTTCTGGCGGTTCTGGCGGCGGCGGTACGCATTAACTATATCCCCATTGCGGCTGTCCTGATTATATTTTCATATATGTAGATGAACTCATCGGCCCGCACCAGGTATTTACTGGCGGCGGGAGCTGCGGTCGTGTTTGTCGGACTTTTCGAAACAATCACACTGGGCGCACCATTTATTTCATATTTAAATATCTATGAACATGATAAAACGTTCTTTATGGCCGGATCATTTGGGTCGTCATTCAGTTTCGAATATATCATGTTTCTGGCCTATGCCTCGCTGTTTACATACTGGCTGATAATCGCGGGCGGAATTGTATTCTGGAAAAACAACCGGCTTCTTATAATTGTCATAATTGTCGCGTTAGTCTCCCATATTCTAATTCCGGCCAAAAAACATGAGCTGGATTACCGCAACATTTTTGTCATTATTCCCGTATTAATGGTCTCCGCCGGATTAATCGCCGACAGGATTATAAATAAATTCAAACACCATCGTTCGTTTAGCATGTTATTTGTACTAATATTTATTGCTGTTTCATTCGCCGGCTCGATGGCGATCCTTCCGTACCAGAATAAGATATATCACAACAAAGTGTACACCGCTTACGACAAAAGCATCTTTCATAAAAACGGAAGGCTTCAGGCATATCGGTATTTACATGATCTGGACGGCATTGTAGCGGTTTTCGACAATGCCGGCGAATGGTTTTACGGCGGCGGATATTATTATCTGCATCGCCGGGTGCCGCTTTATCTCAAGGCAACTCCGCCGCCCTCGGCCAAATATGTGAGTCATCTGTTATCGCATAACAGGAATGTCATCGCCAGCGGTATCAGGTTTAATAAGTCATTTGGTGATTTTTATCTTCATATACGCGTCGACAGCAATTATGCTTATCCGGTCGATTCCGATTTTACCTGTGCCATTCCCCAACCGGGAATCGACGATTCATTAAACACAGAGGGAGGGAATTGAAATGACATTTACTAAAAGTAATTTGATGCTGGTTTTTATCGGCGGCATTCTCCTGATCCTGATTATGTCATCGGGCGCCATGGCACAGAAGCCGCTCAGCCAGAATTTTATTTCCATTAATGCCGGGACAGGTTATCTGCCGATGAGCGATTGGCGTGATTTTGCCGAGGGAACCGGGCAGTCTTATTTTCATGTCGATGATTACGGAACGTACCTGGATGCCCGCCTGACGCTGTTTTTGAGTTTCAAGCATGCCCTGACATTGAATATCGAAAGTATCAAAACCTTTGCGACGGCAAATTCAATTTTTGTTCCCATCGCCAATAACGGCGACACATTTGGTATGGTCATTGAATGGCATTACCGTTCGATGCCGATCGGGTTGTCATACGAGTATTATCCCCCGTGGTAATGATCGGGTGGTTCTTCCATATATGGGCGGCGGGGTTTCATATTATTTTTCGAAGGTCAAAGCTCAGTTGAATGAACTTGGAGATTCCGGATACGATATAGACGCTTGCTCGGAGCGCGAAGAAAAAGGTTACGGATTGCATGTTTATGCCGGATTCAAGGCGATGTTCCACAATCGTTTTTATTTCGAGTCAAGGCTGCGCGCCCGTTATGCCGATGGTAGCGGGTTCACAGACGAATCGGGCGATGTAGAAATCGAATTCACGGGAGTTGATTTAACGGCCGGAGTGGCCTGGCGTTTTTAACTGAGAATCAAAATATATTAAAAGCGATCAAAAATATATAAGTTACTTGCAAAACTTATATTTCTTCGTAAATTTATATAAATATATCTCACTTAGTGCTCTTATCAGCATCGTCACAGGGAGTTTTATAATGCCGAAAATAAGATTTTTGTTTGCCCTAATATCGATCACTTTTTTGACACAGACAACCGCCTTCGCGATATATCAGGGCGGTGAAACCAAACGCGAATCATATCAGCCGACCAGCTTGATTGTCAAATTCAAAGATGATCGGGCGCCGCAGGTGATAACCGGAAAGGCCGGTAAAACAACTATCGGCCTGAAATCGGCCGCGGACTTGAATTCGAATTATAATGTCAAAAAGGTATCCCCGCTTTTACTTAAAAAATCAAATAACACCAAGGCGAATAATTTCGGATCGGTTTATCTTCTCGAAACCGCCGAGGGTACCGATATCGAGGCTCTAAGAGATGCCTATGCGCAGCTTCCCGAGGTGGAGTATGTCGAGATAAATCAGATCGTCAAATTTCATGAGTTACCCGATGATTCATTCTACCAATACCAGTGGAGTCTGAGCAACAGCGGCCAGTTGCATTATCATGTTCTTCGCAATTACGGCAACTACAATGATGAACTGGTCATGCTCAATGGTATCGATGATGCCGATATAGATGTCGGAGAGGTCTATCAGAATCCTCCCGATCGAACGGTTACGGTGGTGGCGGCGATTATCGACACCGGTGTTGATATGGATCACCCGGACCTGGCCGCCAATATATGGA
>QNAH01000292.1 GCA_003641425.1 Candidatus Zixiibacteriota bacterium | reverse complement strand
GTTTCATCGCAGCTCCGAGTACGTTGACCAGAGTTATCAATGCCGTCAGCGTAACAAAGAGATATCCGGTGGTTCGACTCAAGGACTCGGACCGCCATTCGTCTGCGAGCGTCTGCCAAAACTCGCCCGGGCTTACGCCTAAGAGGATCGCCAGGCCCGCAGCGGCCAGAAGCATCGAGCATCCGAGCTTGACCTTAAGGCGCAGCAGAACCACAAGAAGGACCAGCGACATAGCCATTGCAATCAGTGCATACATATACAGGGTTGACAACCTACCGACGGCAGCGACGGGAAATTAAAGGTGCCCGGTACGCGCCATTCGTACCGAACACTTTTAATTCCTCCGATCGTTTGTTCCCAAACGGGATAATAAATCTGCCGTTATCGATGTCATTGCCTTTTGGTAAATGTCTTTGTTAGTGATTTGAAATAGTTTTACTTTTCTTATCTCGCCGGGCTTCCCGTCCGTCAATATTCTTACCGGCCTATCCACATCAATCGCGACATCCTTAAACGTGAATAAATCCACAACCTGTTTCGGGCAACAGACGGTCTCGGCGGGCATGGATACAAATTCACCGTTTTTCCGGATGATTTCCCAGCCGGACACATAGCTAAAAACCGCCGAACACCATAAATGTCGTTTCATAGCGAATATTTTGTCTCTGGCTTCGACGTCCACTTCGCCGTCTATATACCGCACAGGATCGACGGCGTCTTTGTCCTTTTTGAGCAGGGCGTAAATGAAAAAATTCAGGGTTTTATCCGATGCTTTTGAGAGTAAATCCTTATGAGAGGCGTTCCAATATGATGCATTGCCGTTGTTTTGCCATATTCCGCCGTCGAAGCAGGGAACCCAGTACACCGGTAGGTCCGAACCCATAACTCGGATATAGGCATTGATATCCAAGTCGATATTATAATCGACATAACCTTTTTTGGAGGCCTCTCCGACAAAAGCGAACAGTCGGCTGATCTTTTCTCTGAGCAGTTTTGGGTCTCTATTGTATGCCGCCGCCACGTTCCTGAGACTGCCGACGGTTATAACGGTTACCGGTTCAGATGACTTTTTCAGGGTATCGAGCAGGAGTTCGACGCCCTTCTGGTGCTTTTTGGGTTGCCAAAAACCGGTATCTTCCGGCATAGCGAGCTTGTAAGAAAGACCGGCGGCATAGGGAACATTTCTGTTGGTGATGTAATTCATTTGTGATATAGGAACGGATCCGGGGTCTTTGTCCTGGTTCCAGCCCTGGTTGTTGTTCTGATCGAGGATAATCACTTTAATATCAATTTCAGGAATTGCATATAAAGTAGCAATATCAAAATGGTCGTCCGGGTCACAGTGAGGATGAAAAAGGTCACAACAGTAAATAACCGGTGTTTTCCTCTCTCCGGCCAAACCGATGTTATATCCTGCCATAAGTAGAGTAAGGAAAAGCAGATAGAAAAAGCGGTATTTATGCATGTTTCATACTCCTGGATGTACTTTTGTCAGACTGAAAAAAACGAACGCTGTCCGTATGCTGCGGTCAGTTTGTTCTTCGAGGTTCATATATATTATATCCGTTCTGTTGGTTTATGCAAAGATGTTTGACTTATTCGCACTCGTGTTGCTATATATTAGAGTTGAGCAAGGTGAATCTGAAGCAATCGATGAAAACCCGGATAACAACCGTTTCGGAGGTGCCTGGATTATGGTAAGAATTTTGTTTCGCCTTTTTTTCGTTTTGTTCTTTCCATTGTCCGTTGTGTTCGCTCAGAGCGAGTTGGTGCCGCGCATTGAAACCTATGTCACGCCATCCCAGATGGAGCGATTGTTTGCCACGGCGGAAGGTCGGGCCAATGCGCTTCGTCTGTTCCGCAAGATAAAAATGAGCAAGGTCTATCTCGATGTTCTTCGGAGCGGCCATTCCCCGAACCGGCAACTGGTGGTCGAGACAAGGGATTTTTTCATTCAGAATGGGATGGAGGTGTCCGGGGGAATAACGACAACTTCAGGAAAGGAATTCGGTGTTCCCTCGTCGCGAACCCCCATTTTCCTGAACTATCAGAGCGAGAAAACCAGGCAGGACATGTCCGGCCGTATTCGTGAGATCGCAACTCTTTTTGATGAGTTTATCATTGATGATTTCTTTGCCAGCGACGACGAAAGCCGAATTTCGGTAAAGGCGAAAGAAAACCGTTCCTGGTCGGCCTATCGCCTGGACCTGCTGACCGATTATGCTCGGCATTACCTTATTAGCCCCGCCCGCAGCGTGAATCCCAACATCCGGTTCATTATCAAGTATCCCCAGTGGTACGACCGATTCCATCAATTCGGTTATGACGTGGTGCGTGAGCCGAAAATATTCGACTGCGTCTGGGTCGGAACCGAAACTCGCAATCCGAAGACAGAAACGTATGGCTATGTAATGCCCACGGAAGGGTATATCAATTACTGCTGGCTGCATTCCATCGCTAAGGAGAAGACCGGCGGGGCATGGTTTGATTTCCACGACTGCACGCCGAATATGTATTTAATGCAGGCGTATCAGTCCGTACTGGCAGGCGCCGAAAGAATCATCCTTTTTGATACCGAGAGCTTCATAAAGCAGGGCGCTTCGGCCCGGAAGCTGATAAACCGAAGTGAGGCCCTCTTCGCCCTGGGCGGCTTACTGCACAATCGCAAGGCTTTGGGGATGGCCGCTTACAAACCGCCGCACAGCGACGGCAGTGATTCGGCGGGAGGAGCGAATCTCTATATCTACGACTACATCGCCACTTTAGGGCTGTCGCCGATCATGATCGCTGAGCCTCCTGATTCGGCGCCGGTTATCTTTCTGCCGCGGCACGCAGCGGCAAATCCTGATACTGATAAGCATCTTCACAGATGGATAAAACGTGGCGCCGTAATCGTTGTGACGCCGGATTTCCTCGCTGCGCTCAATGATCCGAAGATTACAGAGTTGGCCGGATATACCGAAGGTCTTAACCTGAAAGCCGCCGAAAAAAACGTGACGGAATTCCGTGTCGGCGGCAAGCGATTTACATCGGATTCGCCCGTCAAACTGCGGGCCCTGCCGGTCCCCTCCCAAGCAGAAGTTCTCTGTGCGGGAATAACGGATGAAGGCGATATTCCAATCCTGACCCGCCGACAAATCCCGAACCGCAAACAAACCACTCCACGGGGCAGTATATTGGTTCTGAACATGTCCACTTTCACGCATAAGGAAATTATTGAGTCCGAGCTTTTGCTCCTCCCTCCCAGGCCGCTCACAATCAAAGACTGGCCGAGCGGTGTGGTGAACAGGATCCGCCGGGCTATCCCTGCGCCGTACCCTCTTCAAATAGATGGGCCTAATAATACGGGCGTGTATTTCTATGAGGGCAACGTTCTGGTTCTGACAAGTTTTCACGAGTCACCTGTACAGGTCACATTGACGTGGCTTAAGAAGGGACCGAATCCATTACGTCTTGATAAGAGTTTTCCCCATGCCAACGGAACGAACGCCCAAAAAAAGGGGGAGAAGCTGGTTGTTACTATCGCTCCCTGGGAGCCGGCAGTAGTCCACTGGAAATAACTCTCCAATCTCAGAAAGGACTGCATTGACTGTGCGAAAAAGAGCAGGTGTGGGAATATTTCCAGTTGGCGTTTTCTCTGTGAAGGTTATTTTAGACAAAGGATATTATCGAAATGACTGCAAAAAAAGGTTTACTTATCGTATTGCTTGGTATTTCTGCGCATATATTTGCTGTTGCCACTTCGTTGTCGGCTGAGCTGCCGGAGGTATATAACGTAAAGAAATACGGTGCTGTGGGAGACGGCAAGAAGCTGGATTCGCCGGCTATTAACGACGCGGTGGCGGCTTGCCATAAGTCCGGCGGAGGTACGGTATATTTTCCTCCGGGTACTTATTTGTCCGGCTCGATACGATTGAAGAGTAATGTCGAATTGCACATCGCCAAAGGTGCGACCATCAAAGCGGCGCCAAATAGTATGAAAGCGTATGATATACCGGACGATAATCCCTGGTATCGACCGATTGAGTATGCCGATTTCGGGCACTGTTTCTGGAAGAACAGTCTGATCTGGGCCGTTAAGG
>QNAH01000291.1 GCA_003641425.1 Candidatus Zixiibacteriota bacterium | reverse complement strand
GCAAACCATCCAATGATTATTCTCATACTTATGTAAGGAAACCGGGCTCGGAAGAGGTCTATTTGGCCGAGGGTCCGATTTCATATGCCTTTGTCCGGCCCAAAACACAATGGCTGGACAAGACGATTTTCTCGTTTGTCCCGGGCACCATAAATTCAGTAGAATTCGATTATGGCAAAAATGCCTTAAAAATATGGCGCGGTGACTCGGTATGGTACAAAGGATCACCTCCTTATCGCGACAGCAGTGTGACCGATTCGATCAAAACTGATCTCTTCCTCTCGACCCTGGGAACTCTCAAAGCCAACGATTTTGCCAATGCCGCCGATAGCGGCATGATTAATTTCGATAATCCGTCCCTGACGCTGAAAGTCACCCTCACCGATGGAACCGTCAGAAGCCTGATCTTTGCCGCTGAAAACGCTGAAACCAGCCGTGTTTTCTGTCGGATGCCGGAATATGATGATATCTTCGTCGTCTATAAGAGCAAATTCGAGAATATCAAAAAAGACCTGTCCGGATTTTAAGTTTAACGCTCCCATAAACGTATTTCTTTTAGAAAATTTTATCTTGGCAAGCTGGAATTAATTGACTATCTTTTCTAAATGGTCAATCAATGGGGAGGAGGCCATATGGCTACATTTATCATGGCGCTTCAAATTAATGCCGGCGCCAAAAAGGTGCACGATGATCTTTCGGCGCAGATCAATGATTCGCTGGAAATTTTCAGTAAAAACAATGTGAAGATCAGCAATCTCTTTGCAACCCTGGGCCGGTATGACTATCTGGCCATTTTCGAAGCCGCCGATCAAACTCTTGCGTTCAGGGTAGCCTCGGAAATCAATAATAAGGGTATTCTCGAGACTGAGACCTGGCCGGTTATCCCTTACGATGAATTCACTCAGTTATTTTCAAGGTAAACCCAAAACAAACCCGATTATCTCAGGAGGAACTTGTGAGGTTTTATAATTACGTCATTTTATCCGCAATTTTATTTTTGTTTTTATCCCCCGCTTTGATTTCCGCCGCCACCGGTGATGTGGCGGCGCAATTCGCGGCCCCCGGAACCTGCCCCACCGGATTGGCATTCGATGGTAAATATATCTGGATGGCCGACCGGAAAAGCGACCTGATCTATAAAATCGATCCTGCTGACGGGTCGGTGAAGCAAACCTTTAACGCTCCCGGATACCATATCGCCGGCCTTACGGTCGAGGCGGAATGTGTCTGGATGCTGGATGTCGAAGAAGAACTTATCTATCGCTGGAATCCGGAAAATGGAGTATGTGAAAAAGCGATCTATGTCCCATGCCAGAGCCCACAGGGATTGGCCTGGGACGGCAAATATTTGTGGGTCGCCGATTACAGGCAGGACCGGTTGTTTCAAATATCAATCGAGGACGGTACAACAATTACCGATATCCCTTCACCGTCACGAAATCCCCAGGGACTTACCTTCGACGGCAGATACCTCTGGGTGTCTGATCGATACGATGATATGATATACATGGTTTATCCCGAAAACGGTAATGTCATCCTCGCTTTTGAATCCCCCTCAAAATATGCCCGGGGCCTCGCTTATGACGGTGAATATCTCTGGAATGTCGATTATCAGTCGGACAGCCTGTACAAAATTATTCTCGATGATGAAGAGACATTCATTCAAACTGATGGCAAAAAACAGGAATTGGAATTTACTCATCAAGTCCGCAATTACGGGCCGGGCGAACTTACCTCACTGGATATCTATATCGCTCTGCCGAAGGATCTCCCCTTTCAGAAACTTCTCGATACCCTCGAATTCAATCCTCAGCCGATCGATTTTCCGTCCGATCAATGGGATCAGAAAACCGCCCATTATCATTTCGAAAATGTTCCCGCAGGCGAATTCATCACCGTTTCGATGACCGCCAGGGTCGAACTGTACAAGACCCGTTTCTTTATTTTTCCGGAAAAAACCGGGACACTGGACGATATCCCGAAGTCGATTAAAGATATGTACCTGAATGATGATACCAAGTACTGGGTCGAAGATTCATACATTCAGGAAACGGCCCGGAAAGTCGTCGGCGATGAAACCAATCCATACTGGATCGCCCGCAAGTTGTTTAACCATGTCATCGACAATATTGAATACGAGCGGGTCGGCGGATGGAATGTCGCACCGACAGTTCTCAAACGGGGTACCGGCTCCTGCTCGGAATACAGTTTTGTCTATATCGCCCTCTGCCGTGCGGCCGGACTGCCGGCCCGATATGCCGGCTCGGTTGTGATTCGCGGTGATGATGCTTCCACTGATGATGTTTTCCATCGCTGGGTTGAAGTGTATTTCCCCAATTACGGTTGGATCCCGATCGATCCCTCCGGCGGAGACAGCGATCGTCCGGCCGCCCAAGCCTCGGCCATAGGGTATCTGAACAACCGTTTTTTAATTACGACTCTTGGAGGCGGCGGTTCGGAATTCCTTGAATGGAGCTATAATTCCAATGAATTCTGGCAGTGCAAGGGACCGTGCAAGATATATGGCGAACATATCGGCGAGTGGTCGCCCATAAATGAAACTGAAGAAGAAAAGTAGAAATATTTAAAAATAGGCGATTTTTTGTTATCAATCGGCGAAGGAGCGGAGACTCTCCTTCGCCGCTTTTATATCGCCTTCAATAAATTTATTGCGCTCCAGCGCCAGGGCAAAATATTTATCTGATTGTTTTAAATATTCCCGGTTGCCGGTGTTCAGGTAAAACAGGTAATAAGCGCGGCCGTTTTCAAAATAAAGGGAAAAATCGTCGGGATAAAATGAGATCAACCGGTCAAATACCTTGAAACCCTGACTGACCGCCCCAGCCGATAGATAATAGTTGGATAGAAGCCGCAATCCCGCCTTACTTTTAGGGTGCTCCGACAGGAAATTTCGGAGATACAAAAAGACACTATCGGGGTACCGGGCCGCACTGTGATAGCGACCGGCCTTCTCAAAATCTGTCATGCTGTAATTTATTCCGGCTCTGGCCGGGAGAGTTTGCGCAATACTGACAAGGTCTATTTTTATATCCCTCAGCCAGTAATCGGCCAACTTATAAGAATCTTTCAATATCGGGAAATCCTTTTGCGCCTGCCGCCAATTGGAGATATCGACGGCCAGGTGAGTGACCGGAAATCTGCCAAAACGACCCCGCTCCTTCCCCGACAATCCGAACATATATGTTACCGATTTTAACTTATTGTCAATCGTTAGCGCCTGTGCGTACGGTCCCCCTATAACGGCTTTATTGCTCACCACTCGAACCAGGTCCTCACCCGCCTGCTTGAGAAGATATGTCTTCCCGTTGTACCACTTTACAATCCAGAATGATTGCATGAGAACCGAGATGATCAGCAATATCGGCAGCAGTCTGCTTTCCGGTGAAATAATTTTGGTCACACCGGTTCCATATTTAAAAAGTATATATGATAGCGGCAGGGATGGAATCAACATCAGCCATACCAGCCTTTCCGATGCCATTTCACTGCTTATGTAAAATCCGGCCATATATGCCGCCTGGATTAGTAAAAACCATACTGCGATGGTTAACAGAATCATCCGGCCCGCTCGCGGTCGCGACATCGCTTTGTAATCCGTTGCAGTATCAAACAATGAAGCGGCCACAGCGGTAATCGGCAGAAGCAGAAATATCTGGTATCGCAGTGGACGATAATTGAATATCATGAGAAGTACATAAGCGGAAACAAACCAGCCGAGATTGAAAAGCAGATATTTGTTACTCTTCAGTCTCTCGATAATATTCGCATCAAGAATTATTTTTATGATACTCAGCCCGACAAGCAGCAACACAAAGGGAGCAAAATAAAAAAGCCTTGTCTCTGCAGTAAATGTCCCCCACCTCTCCACAAAATTGATCGGCGATTTAAGCGCTGTCGGGAGTCCATATACACCCGATGTCTGCTCGGTGATAAATTCATATACGGATACTACGTCCGACCCATAAAATAGCAGCGCCGCCAAAATAAATGAAACAATCGTAGATGATATTACGATGGCAATACGGGGCGGAAATTTCCTGCGATCATCGAACCATAACACCAGCGCCGCCGGGACTATCAACAAT
>QNAH01000290.1 GCA_003641425.1 Candidatus Zixiibacteriota bacterium | reverse complement strand
CAGTTTGCCGAGCAATTGATAAAAATCGCTAAGGAAGATATTGAGAGATACCGTAGAGCGGCCGAGTTTGCCCTCAAGCTTCGTAAACCGGAAAGGGCCGCGGAAATTTATCAGATGTGTATCGACAATAATCCTGAAGATCCCGCGGCATATATCCTTGCAGGGGAATATTATTATGGGAAGGGAGATTTGGAAAAAACGGGCGCCCTTGTGAAACAGGCTCTCGATCTCGATTCGCTTCAACAGGAAGCCCTGATCATAAAGGGCAAAATGGCCGCCGGCGACGGGAAGACGGATGAAGCCATCGAAATATTCAACAAAGTTATTGGTCTGAACCAGTATGCCTCCGATGCTATCGGGGAACTGGCGATACAGGAAATAGTACGGGGCGACAATCCGCAGATAGCCATCAATCACGCCATGAAAGCGATCATGTATGACGGCGGCAATGCCCGGCACCGGACGACACTGGGAAGAGCGTATTATGCTCAGGGGAAATACAAAATCGCCATGAACAGTTTCCACGAAGCCTTGAAGATGGATCCGGAGAATCCCCTGATCAATTTTTATGCCGGACTGAATTTTGCGAAGATGAGTGATACGAAATTCGAGGCGAAGGTGCATCTGCAAAAGGCGATAAAGGATGGATTACCCGGGGAACTGGCCGAAGAGGCCCGAAAGGTTGTCAAAAGTCTGTAAAAAATCTGTATGAAAAAAAGCGGTGAGGATCAACTCACCGCTTTTTTTGTTTCTATAAATTCGCCATCGGGATCAACCCTTACCGGCCGAATTGAAAATCTTCATTTTTTCCTTGATGATTTCCTTAATGGTTTCACGCGCCGGGCCGAGTATTTTCCGGGGATCGATATTTTTCGGATTCTCCGCCAGCATCTCCCTGACAGTACCAAGCCATCCGAGACGCAGGTCGGTATCGATATTTATTTTATTAATGCCCAGCTTGACCGCCTTGACATAGGCTTCATCAGGAACACCCTTGGCTCCGGGAAGTTCGGCGCCGTATTTCTGAGCCTTTTCGATCAATTTCGGGCCAACGCCGCTGGCACCGTGAAGAACCAGCGGAATACCGGTTTTCTTTTTGATCTCGTCGATTCTGTCGAAAGCCAGTTTGGCCTCGGCTTTGAATTTGTAGGCTCCGTGACTGGTTCCGACCGCCACGGCCAGAGCATCGCATCCGGTCTTTTCCACGAATTCCTTTGCCTGTGCCGGATCGGTCAGAAAAGCATCGCGTTCGTCGACATTGACATCGTCCTCAATACCGCCCAGTCGTCCAAGTTCTGCCTCGACGGCGATATTTTTTGGATGTGCCATTTTGACGACTTCTTTGGTGATGCGGATATTTTCTTCGAAGTCTTCATGGGAAGCGTCGATCATAACCGAAGTGAAACCAGCATTAATGCATTTTTCGGCATCCTCGATTTTTACGCCGTGATCGAGGTGCAGCGCAATCGGAACCGAAACCATCCGGGCTCCGGTTTTGACCAGATCTATAAGGTAATCGAAACCGCCGTATTTCAGGGCGGAGGTGGACGCCGCCAGAATTGCAGGTGATTTCAGTTCTTCAGCCGCTTCCATAACCGCCTGAACAAACTCCATATTATTGACATTGAACTGACCAATGGCATAATATTGTTCGTTGGCGGGTTTATACATATCAATAAGTGACACCAGTGGCATAGCATTAGCTCCTTTCTGTATTCAAACCGTTTTGGAGAAATTATACATTTTATTTCATTAATCAAGGTCTATTTTATTAAACATATACGACGCTATTCATGGCGGTAACAATTCATGGAAAGATATAATTATGAACATGATGCCGATTCCGCAAATAGTCAATGTCGGCTTATTTTTCCTGAACCTCGCCCGTCATGGGAACGAATCTGACCGGGATGATGCTTCTTTTGATAAATTCGTCTTCGCTTTTGGTTATCAGCATCAATTCCTGGGTCAATTCGCCCACCGGGATAACCATCCGACCGCCCGGCTTCAATTGCTCAATCAAAGGCTGGGGGATTTTCGGGGCCGCCGCGGTCACTATTACAGCATCGAAAGGAGCTGCCTCCGGCCATCCTTTGTATCCATCGCCGGCACGAACCTGCACCATTCCGTAGCCGAGTGAGTCGAGAAGGGAATCGGCATGATGGGCAAGAGCCGGAATGATCTCGATGGAATAGACCGAATCCGATATTTCGGCCAGGACCGCCGCCTGGTATCCCGAACCGGTTCCGATTTCCAGCACTTTTGAAGTCGAATCGATCTGAAGCAGTTCCGTCATTATGGCGACAATGTACGGCTGTGATATGGTTTGTCCCTTACCGATCGGCAGGGGACCGTCATGATAGGCCTCATTACGGTAACCTTCGGGGACAAAAAGATGCCGTGGAACCGTTCGCATTGCCTCGAGAACATTCGGATCGGTTATATCGCGCCGGATAATCTGCTGATCCACCATCTGCAGGCGCAGGGTTTTATATTCGTCCTCTTTGTTTTTTGACTCGGAATGTCCAAAACAGGGAAAAAGGATCATCATGCTAATCAAATATGACAATTTTGTGATATTGGAAATTTTTCCACACATTGTAAAAAAATATACCCTGATTATCTATCATGTCAAACTCAAAAAAATATTCTGTTAATTTTTTTAAGCCACAATTTCACCAGGCCTCTTATCTTCTCATCGATACCGTCGGGCATTTTGTTGTCTTTTAGCGCTTTCTCATACGCCTCGAGCGCTCTTTTGGTCTCCTCGACGGTCAGGATATCATTGTGTTCGGCTTTTCGCCTGTCACGATATTCCACCGTAAGACGGATCAATTTACCGAAAACAGCCATTTCTTCCGAACTCAGAGATTCTTCCTCCCTGAGTATACTTGCCAGATACCTTTGTATATCGTCCTGTTGCATAGACATTTTTTAATTGCGCTTAAAAAAGTATTATATTAAATAAATCTCAATGGACCAACTATTAAATATCCTTGGAAAAATAGACGATGCCGTCTGGGGTCTGCCGCTAATATTGATCCTGGTCGGCACCGGTATTTTTGTAACCGTTCGCAACCGTCTGGTACAAATACGCGGTTTCAAGCATGGAATCGAGTTAATTTCGGGTAAATATGACAAACCCGAGTACAAGGGCGAGATTTCTCATTTCCAGGCGCTGGCGGCGGCGCTTTCGGCCACGATCGGGACGGGCAATATTACCGGCGTTGCCACCGCCATTGCGGTCGGCGGACCGGGAGCATTGTTCTGGATGTGGATCACGGCGATTTTCGGGATGGCCGTTAAATTCACTTCCTGCACACTGGCGGTGATGTACCGCCGAATCGATCCGGATGGTTATGTCCGCGGCGGACCGATGTATTTTATCGAACTGGGGATGGGACACCGCTGGAAATTCCTGGCTTACATGTTCGCCGGATTCACGGCTGTTGCCGCCCTGGGTATCGGTAATATGGTTCAGGCCAACTCGGTGGCTGACGGTCTGGTCAGCCTGATCGGCGAGAAAGGAACCGCCACCGGACAGATGTTCCGTCTGGGTGTCGGAATCGTTATTGCGGTCGCTGTCGGGCTTGTCATTGTCGGCGGGATCAAGAGAATCGGGAAAGTGGCCAGCCGGCTGGTTCCGTTTATGGTTGTCATCTATGTCGGTTCGGCATTGATCGTCCTGGCCATGTCTCATGAATTAATTATTCCGGCCTTTAAATTGATCTTTGCCCGGGCATTCACCCCGGCCTCGGAGTTGGGCGGTTTTGCCGGGGCGACGGTATGGATGACCATGCAACAGGGTTTCCGCCGCGGTGTGTTTTCAAATGAATCGGGATTGGGATCGGCCCCGATGGCTCACGCCGCCGCGAAGGTCAACGAGCCGGTACGTGAGGGCCTGGTGGCGATGCTGGGTCCGTTTATCGACACCATTGCAATCTGTACCCTGACCGGCCTGGTAATCATTGTCTCCGGGCAATGGTCGAGCGGGATAGACGGGACACCGCTGACGGCGGAATCGTTTGAGACGATCCTGCCTTCATGGGGGAGATCGATGGTATCGCTGGGGCTGGTTTTATTCGCTTTCTCCACTATAATAAGCTGGTCATATTACGGTGAAAAAGGGATTG
>QNAH01000289.1 GCA_003641425.1 Candidatus Zixiibacteriota bacterium | reverse complement strand
CCCCGGCCCCGGAAATTTAGGCCTGATTTGAGGCTGTTTAATTCTGCACCGATCGTCTAAGTTGTTGAGAATTAATAAGAAAAACCTCCGTTGAAATCATCGGCAATTTTGACTTTTCCCAGGGAAACAATTTCGGGATAAACTTTTGTTATAAATTGTCGAAAGAGATTTTAAATTGATTAAAAATATTGAAAAAAATCCGATATTTTGCTTGAATTTTTTGAAATATTTTTATTCTATCAAGCGCTGTCATTTTGTGTGAAGTGATACTTATGGAGGTTAAATATGGTCTGCGAATTCTGTGGCGAGGAATTTGAGGGCAAGCCCGTGAGGCAGGCGGGACAAATATTTTGTTCCATAGAGTGCGCCGATATGGCCGCCGAGGTGGGAACCGAGGACGAGGACTATTTTGAGGAGGATGAACTGGATCTTAATCCTATCGACGAAGAAGAAGTGTACTGATCCTGATTGGCTATAAGTTTGAACGATCTCTTTCCCGGTGGGAAGGAGATTTTTTTATTCGCGCGAAATTTTCTTAATCTCGTACTTAAGAACCCCGGCCGGAACCTTTACCTCGATTACGTCACCTACGGCCTTGCCGAGCAAAGCCGCCCCAATCGGCGACTTGATCGAAATGATATCATTGTCAATATCGATTTCCTCCGGAGGCGCCAGAGTGTACTCGATTTCCTCATCATCCGACAAATCCCTGACCAACACCTTTGCAAATATGTAGGCTTTATCGGTCGGGATATCATCCATGTCGATCGACCGCACGCGGCTTAGTTTATCTTCCAGTTCGGCGATTTTTCTTTCCACATACTGCTGGGATTCTTTGGCGGCGTGATATTCGGCATTCTCCGACAAATCACCCAGTTCCATTGTCCTTTTTATCTCGGCGACAAGCCTGGGACGCTCTTTGGTCTTTAGATGCTTGAGCTCTTTTTCAAGCTTTATCCGACCTTCTTTTGACAGGTATATAGGTTTGCTATCCATAATTTTCTATATATACGGTTTTTTCGCCGAAAATGCAACCGGACTATATGCTATATAATTGGAGCCGACATACAGTCCATTTGTTTTCATTGGCCGAAAAGTTTTCCACCTGTGATTAGAATATTTTTTCCTGTCCAACCCTCCATGGAATTCATCCATTAACATAGTATGTTGACTCACAATGTGTTGCGATAAATCGTCAACCCGGCATCGGCTTTGCCATATGATTCTGTGAGAATGGATTCAGTCAACATAGGAAGGTGAAAATGAAAAAGCTATTATTACTGCCGTTACTGGTCTTTATACTGGTGGCGATAAACTGGTTTCGCCCCGCATTTTGTCAGACTCTGACCGAGCAGGAACTGCTCGAAAAATATCGTGATTATAATCGACAAAAAAGCGACGTCGAAAATGTCTACAAGACTCCCGAAATTTACGGCGAGGAACCGGAACTGCTTACACCCGTCGATAGTGAGGCCGAATTTTTTGAAGAAATTGAGCAGACGAAAAAAGATGAAAAACCGGAAACTGCGATTGAAAACGAAAATGAATTAAAACCGTTCGGATACGACCTGTTCAGGACACCGTCGGAGCTATCTCCGCCTTCCGAGGTGGCCGATCTTTCCGATTACATCCTCGGTCCCGGTGATAATATCATCATCTATCTCTGGGGGAAAGTCGAAAAAGAGTACAACCTGACCGTTGACCGCCAGGGAAAAGTCTTTATCCCCAAAGTGGGGGAGGTGGTTGTCTGGGGACAGGCGCTGGAGCAGTTCCAAGCCCGCATTACGAAGAAATTACAGGAAATGTACACTGATTTCAAAGTGTCGGTTTCGCTTGGAAAAATACGCTCGATCAGAATATATCTGACCGGCGAGGTAAAAAAACCGGGCGCCTACACGGTCAGTTCGCTGACAACACTGTTCAATGCCCTTTACCTGGCGGGCGGCCCGAACGAACGCGGCTCGATGCGGAACATTCAATTGATCCGCAATAACCGGATCAAGACCAAGCTTGATCTTTACCAGTTCTTGATCAAGGGTGACAGCCGCAGTGATGTCCGGCTGGCATCGGGTGATGCCATCTTTATCCCTGTTTCCGGCCCGCGGGTGTCGATTTACGGCCAGGTTAAACGTCCGGCCATATACGAATTAACCGGCGGCGAGCGTGTCAGCCAGCTTCTGGAACTGGCCGGCGGGACCACCGCCGAGGCATATCTCGACCGCATCATGCTGGATCGAATTTCACCCGAGGACGAACGCCGGGTGATCGATCTTGATCTCGGCAAAAACAGCGACAGCACCGATGATCTCGAACTTGCCGACGGCGATATCCTGACTATTTTCTCGGTGTATGAGATGAAAAAGAATATAGTCTCCATAACCGGTATGGTTAAACATCCGGGGCAATTCGAACGATCCGACTCGACCACGCTAAGGACAATCATAGAACAGGGCGAACTTTTGCCCCATGATGTCTATTATGACCGGGCCAACCTGTTTCGGCGTTATACCGACCGCCGGATTGATATCATCCCGATCAATCTCAATGATGTCGTCTCGGGTAAACATGACATGGCCCTTCAGGATCTCGACTCACTGCATATATACAGTATTGATGATGTCAAGCGCCGTGAGTATGTTTATATCGACGGTGAGGTCAAAAAGCCGGGTAAGTACAGGCTCTACGACAACATGACGCTGGCCGACCTGATCTTTCTGGCCGGTGATTTCAATAAAAATGCCTATCAACTGAGTGTGGAACTGGCACGAACAGATTCTCTGGGACGGGTTTCGCTGATGAATATCGACCTGAACGACCAGCGGAACAAGACCTTTCGCATGTGCGAGGATGACCGTATCTTCGTCCGTAAACTCCCCAACTGGTTCATGCATCGCATGGTCACCATCGAAGGGGAAGTGCAGTTCCCCGGGCAGTACGCCCTGCGTTCACGGAATGAAACCCTTTTTGACCTGATCAACCGTGCCGGTGGTTTTACCGAAAATGCGTTTCCCAAGGGCATCATTTTTAAACGACAGACCATCTCGGAAAACCTCAAAAGAAAAAACGTCCCGGAGATCATTGCCAATTCGCAGCCGCTTAAAGAAGATTCGCTTGGAAATATCAAAAGGATGAACCTGGTCGATTTCAACCCGGGCGGCGTCAACCGCATCATCATCGATATGGATAAACTTCTGGCGACTTCGGGAACCGAGGGAAATATCAAACTGCAGACGAATGATTATATATATGTCCCCGAGCTCCCGACCGGGATTTCGGTCATGGGCGCGGTCGGCGCCAACGGCACAATTAAATACCTGCGCGGGAAAAACGTGAAGTACTATATTGAACGGGCCGGTAACTTTACCAATCAGGCGTACAAGAAGGGAACACAATTGATCAAAGCCGACGGGCGTGTTTTTGCCAAGGGAGGAACACTGGGTAAGAAAGTCGAACTTGGTGATGTCATTGTCGTGCCGACAGAGATCAAGAAAGATCGCGACTGGTTGCAAACCGTCTCGACCACGATTTCGATAGTGGGGGGATTGGTGACCTCCGCCTTTGTCATAACAAAATTATAGACCCCAACAGTTAACCCATTCTCACCTTCCAACATGCCGCCCGGTTCCAGACTTTTCTTGCCGGGCGGCTTTATTTTTGTACGGAATATCGTTCTTGCCCCGGCGGAAATATTTTCTTGATTCGCGAGAGTTCAATTCCATCAGGCCAAATTATGTCCTTTTATCAGATTGAAATACAATAACTTGCGAAATATATGCAGATCTTTTCCTCCCCGGCATCGACCTTGCAAACAGATATACATAATGGAAGGATGAGAATACGAGGAAAAGATGAAGATTGATTTGCATGTCCATTCGGATCACTCTTTCGACGGCCGAACTGATATTGAATCAGTGATAAAGAATGCCGAGGCGTCCAGCCTCGATGCCGTTGCGATCACCGACCACGACACCATGTCGGCAGTCGGGCTGGCCCGCAAATATGCCGATAAAGTGACGATCATCCCCGGAATGGAGATCACCACCTCGGCCGCCGGCACCCATATCATCGGGTTGTTTCTCAAAGAAGAAATCATCTCGCGCGATATCGATGATGTCATCGACGAAATACACGGGCAGGGTGGCCTGGTGAT
>QNAH01000288.1 GCA_003641425.1 Candidatus Zixiibacteriota bacterium | reverse complement strand
GAACTTTGATTAATTTTAAAGCATATATCTTGCCGAAAAAATCAGTAAGATTGCGGATTGGTCAGCCATTAGTGAAGAATATTTTAGAATTGTAAAAAATTAAAGCATTCATTTTGCAAAATTCTCACGCGCACCCATAAGTCATTATATGTTTGCACATTAGGAAAGTGCAAAAATGGATTTCTGCTATAAATCGTCAAGCGCAAAAATTTTTATAAGTATGAGTCGTTCAGATTATTACAGCTAACAAAGGCCGGTTTATATTATTAATAGCAAATTCTGCAATAGTGGTAACTATTATTGCACATATATGCACATATATGCGTATAATACGCATACCATGACACCATTCAAATAATTCATGGGCACCAATCCGGCGTGAAAAACATCGTAAATTAAATGTTCTCTCTGCCGAATAATCCTATATGGCACAAGAAATTTCAAGCGAAACAAGAATTTTTGAGCTGGAAGATAAGCTTGAAAAATCATATTTGAATCTTCATGATCTCGCAACTGTGGGGACACTTATCACTTCGATTCTCGATCTGGAGACAGTTTTATCGGTGGTGATGGAAATGTCGATCAGAATTGTCGATGGTGAGGTCGGACTTCTGCAGTTGCATGAAAACGGTGAATTGACCTCCAAGGTGGCATGGGGAGTCGATGATCTGGTTATTAAGAATATTCTCTGCGAGGACGGAAGTGATATTTCAAGTTTTTGTTTTAACAAGCGGCGGCCGGTTCTGATTAATAATTATGATCGGAATATCGAATTCGGGCCGAATGTCAAAAGTGTCCTGGCTTTGCCTATCAAGTCACGGGCAACCTGTCACGGGACGGTAATAATAATCAACAAGACCAACGGCGACAGTTTTGTCGATGAAGATAAAATACACCTGGAAATGCTGGTCAATTTCGCGGCCGTGGCGATTGACAATTCGATTCTCTTGAAAGAATCGCTCCTGAAGCAAAAAATCGAGCAGGAACTCACCATAGCCAGACAGATACAGGAGACAATACTGCCCGATTTGCAAAGCGATATCGAGGGAGTCGAAATCGGGACGATGTATCGTCCGGCCCGCTATGTCGGAGGTGATTTTTACGATATCATTCGCGTCAACGACGACGGCTTTGTCCTGGTCATCGGCGATGTATCGAATAAGGGTGTACCGGCGGCGATGCTGATGTCCGCGGCGGCGGCGATTATCCGGTCGGAGTTGATGAAATCCCCGGACATATCCCCGTCCGAATTGATGACAAATTTAAACAATGTCCTGTGCAACGGAGTTATCAAGAGCCACCACATGTTCGTGACCCTTTTTATTGCACGGGTTGATATGAAAAACAGAAGGGCATCATATTGCAACGCCGGGCACCTGCCGCCTTTTTACTGGAAATGCGAAACCGAAGAAGTACTGGAATTGCCGCCCGGCGGCACTTTTGTCGGACAATTCCCGGACACAAGCTTCAAAGAAGGAAAAATAAACATCTCGCGAGGTGACAGACTTCTTGCCTTTACCGATGGAGTAACCGAAGCGGAGAACATTCACAAGGGTCAATTTGGAGTCGAGCGGCTCAAGAATGCCTTTGTCAATGACGGCGACCTTCCGGCACACGAATTTTGTACAATGGTGCGCGATTGGGTCGATCGTTTTGCCGAAGGCGCCGGTGACGAACCGTTCGATGATTTTACCCTGCTGAATATCAAGTTCTTGAAGGGGGACCGATGATCAAAAAAACCTTTAAATTTGCTTCTGAACTTGAATCGGAGGGCCTTATGTATGAATCTGTCAAGGCCTTGCTGATCGAGAACAATATTACCGGGAAATTGCGCGGGGATATACTTCTTACTGTCTCGGAGGGGTTTACCAACGCCCTCACTCACGGAAATAATTATGAAAAAAACAAATCCATCGAAATTGATATCGGCCTTAATAATGATGTCGTAACGGCCGATATAATAGACGAGGGTGATGGCGACTCTCATTTGTTAAATTCGAGAAAGCCGCCGGGATTGCTCCAGGAGGGCGGTCGTGGCGTGGATTTGATGGAGTCGATCGCCGATCAATTTCAGGTAAGCAAAAACAGCCGCACCGGCGGCATGCAGATTTCGATGGTATTTGAAAGAAACAGGTACAAAAATGATGATGATGATAATAAATGCAACTCGGAGGCCATAATGGAGCTCAGCAGAAAAGACCATGAGAACGTGACAATCATTTCATTGTCCGGTCGCCTTGATCTTGGTACCGGAGGAAAACTCAAAGAGGAAGTCAAGAAAGTCCTTGAATCAGGAAAAACGTCTATTCATCTCAATCTGGTCAATGTCGAATTCGTCAACAGCTCCGGATTGGGCGCCCTGGTGTCGATAATGAAGGAAATCAGGATTTACCGTGGGCGACTGACACTTTCGGACCTCGAAGACTATGTCCAGGAAATATTCGATATCACCCAGCTGTCGCACATATTTGAGATTTTCACAACCGAGGAAGAGGCGCTTAAATCATATCAGCCGGTCGAAACCGGCTGACAATTCAATTACCAACTCGGCAATCTTTAAGGAGTCGAAACATTGGGCAAAAAAAGTATTCTTGTCGTCGATGATGAATTGCTCATCAGGGATCTTTTGTATGATTTTTTCTCTGAAAAGGGGTGGCTGGTTTCGGTGCAGGAGTCTCCCGACCGCGGACTGGAGATGATGCGCAACCGAAATTTCGATATTGCCCTGGTCGATTTGAAAATGCCTGAAATAGACGGCATTGAATTGATCCGTAAAATTAGAAATTTACGTCCCGCCCTTCCGATCGTAATTATGACCGCTTTCCCAAGTACCGAAACGGCTATCGAGGCGTCACGATTAAAAGTCAATGACTATATCATCAAGCCGTTTAATATCAATAAACTTTTCAGGGTTCTTGACGCAATCATCGAAGAATCCTGCCGGCATGAAGATGTAAAAGAAGGTCGCCTCAAAGTCTAAGTTCATCGGAAATATAATTTATTCAGGCATTGTTCCAATTCCTTTTGGAAGTGCCTGAATTATCATATTATTGAATTAATAGTTTGATCCGGCCGGTCAGCAAATGCCGGCGGCGCTTAACCCTTATTTTACTCTATTATCCATACCTGAAGATTTGACTAAAAAGCTGGCCATGAATATTCAGCCTTCCGGCAATAAAAAGGACCAGATTTTTGTTGATATACCCGACGCTTCTTTTTAATATCCAATATGGATGACAGGATTATGAAAATGGAAGAAAATGAAGCAGTCGATGCCGATATTGAAGCCGATGTCGGGAAATTTGTTGAGTCATACGCGTCTTTCAATAAAGTCGTCAACAAAATCCAGCGTCAGTATCTGACTCTTAAAGAAACATACACGCGCCAAAGCGAGGAACTCCAGGCGGTCAATAAAACCCTGCAATCGCTGATGAAAGAAAACAGGGCGGTTACAGAGTTTCTGAACAGCATCCTGAGCTCCCTTTCTTCGGGAGTTATAGCCATTGATAACAACGGGAATATCTCTCATATGAATCCGGCGGCAAGAAAAATACTGGGTGTCGATGAAAAAGAACTCAACTTTGGCGATTTGCTTTACTCCGATGTCATGCAGCCTATCGAAAAACCGGAATGTTCGGCTCTTGAGGCATTGCGACAAAGGCGTAACGTCGAAAATGAGGAGATGAAGGTAAAGACGAGGCTCGATACCGCAGTCACCCTGTCGGTATCGTCATCATTGCTTAAAAACCGGGGCGGAGAGGTTATCGGAATCGTCGAGATGTTCCAGGATGTATCCAAGCTGAAGCGGATGGAAGAACAGATAGCCCAGATGAAAGTGCTGGCCTCGCTGGGCGAAATAGCCGCGTCGATTGCGCACGAAGTCCGTAATCCTCTTTCAGGTATTGGCGGGTTTGCCTCGCTCCTTGCCAGGGATCTTGAAGATGACCCTGATAAAAAGGAAATGGCCGATAAAATCGTTGAAGGCGTGGTCAGTATAAATAATACAATTCAAACATTGCTTGATTTTGCACGGCGAGAAAAACTTGAAAAAACAACGGTCAATCTTGATCAATACTTAAATATCCTGCTTGATGAATTTAAGGAAATGAACGGTTTCAAAGACGCCGGGAATCGTATACAGCAGAATCTG
>QNAH01000287.1 GCA_003641425.1 Candidatus Zixiibacteriota bacterium | reverse complement strand
ACGCGCCGCCAGGATATGCCCCTTGATAGGAACCCCAATCAAAAACAGGTCGCCGATAAGATCCAGAGCCTTATGGCGCACCGGCTCATTATAAAAACGCAATGGGATATCGTTAATTATACCGGTTTCTCCAACAAAAGCCTCATCTTTCAAATCAAGCGCCTTGCGGATACGGTCCACCTCGACCTGACCCTTGTCGGAATCATAAATCACCACCGCTGTATCGAGCCCGCCGCCCTTTATAAGGCCGGCATCTCGAAGCATCTCCACCTCAGAAAGAAAACAGAACGTCCGGGCCGGAGCAAATTCTTCGACAAATTCCTTCTCGAGATCGATTAGAGTCGTGTACTGCGTACCCAAAGCAGGATTTTTGTAATCGACCATAAAGGTGATGCGAAAGGTATCCGACGGGGTAACCACGATATCGACCGCCCGATCCGGTTCTGAATATGACATGGTCGAGTCGATCTCCAGATATTCCCTTTCCGCATCCTGGGTCTCGATTCCGGCCTCAAGCAGCTTTTCCACATAAGGCAGAGCAGATCCGTCTCCAACCGGAGGTTCATTCGAGGTCAATTCTATTTCGAGATTGTCGATCTGAAGCCCCGAGATCGCCGCCAATACATGTTCGACCGTGTAAACCTTGGCTTCACCGTCGGCAAGTGTCGTCCCGCGCGAAATATCAACAACATGATCGATATCGGCAATTATCGACGGGTGACCATCCAGATCGGACCGCACAAAGCGCACGCCGCTGTCGGGCGGAGCCGGCTTGAATGTGATTTTTGCTGTATTCCCGGTGTGCAGCCCGGTTCCTTCAAGAGAAATCGATTTCTTAATTGTCCTTTGTTTTTCAAGCATAATATTCCTCGTAAAAGTGGATTATACGAATTAGAATCCGGTATATCAAGCTAAAAAACCGATCTGAAATAGCCCTTATACATCTTTTAAGTTCTTAATCTGCCTGAATTTACGAAACAGCCGGACATATTCTTTGATCATTTTCTCTTCGGCCTCCGAAATCCCCTCCATCACCGGGATTCCTATCTTTAACACCGTTCGGACCATATCCGACAACGTCCGGTCATATCGTTGCGCCAGTTCCTTAATCCTGGCCTTAAACTCATAAGATACAAAAATAGTGAGACAATGCTCTCCCCTCAATTTGGCCGCCTGTTTTTTTTCCATAAAATTATTCCCTTCTCAATGATATTTTTGGTGCCCGATCAATATCTGGGGCGTTTTAATGATGATGTTATATTTGCTTTTCAATATTTGAATGATCTCCCTCCAGGTTTCTTCTTCTTTTTTGCCATCGATCAGCACATCTATTTCATCTCTGTCAGGTGAGTTACATATCGGGCAATCGGCGGTCGGTTTGCTTTTAATATTGAACCTCCGGCGGACAAATCCAGCCAGCTCCTTTTTGAGCCTGCCGACCGCTCGAATATGAAGTCCCTTAATTCGATCCCGCCTACGACCGAGATTTTCTGCGATTTCCGGATACGACTCGCCTTTAAAATAATACCGCTCGATAAATTCCCGCTCGACCGGCGACAGTCTGTCAAGCGCTCTTCTGACCTCGGATATTATTTCCCTGACTGTTTCGGAATCTGTCGTGTCAGATGAATACCCGTTACTGCAGGCAATATCGACAATCCAGTTTTGATAGGTGACTTTTTCCACGAATAGAACTCTCCTTTCGTCTGCACAAAAGGAAAGCCTCACCGCGGGTATTTTTCAAGGACATGCGGTTCACATGAATATGAGTGATACTCATGAAGTGAATAACACATGAGTCACATATTGAGAAGAATTAAATCATGCGTATTTAAAATACTTTTATCGGCACATCAGTATATCCGGCCGCAATTTCTGTCAGTCGTATCAATCCGTTTTTATCGATCTGCGTCAGTTTCCCGTCCGGGGTGCCCCGGTCAAGTGAATATATGTGACATTCGGATGGCTTCAATTCATCAATTTTGCGCGCCCAGTTTTTTATATGCAAGTCATTGTAATTACCGTGCTCGCCGCCGGCAAAAAGAGCCTGGATCGTAATCTCGCCGAGCTGTTTTAATCCCTCGATAACCTCATCATATTTTATATCCTTATGCGGGCGATTGTATCTCCGAAACATAGTTTCATCGCCGGCATCGAGTTTCATAAAACAAACATCCAGTTTCCCGAGCGCCTCACGAATCTCCGCCCGGCTGACCAGTGCTGAATTCGACAGAATGGCCAGTTTGGCCCCCACTGTAAGTTCTTCCTTAATTTTACGGACCTCATCGACAACTTCGCCGAATTGCGGGTGGAGAGTCGGTTCGCCATTGCCCGAAAAAGTGATATATGAAACATCAGGATACTTCCCGAGCCCGATCCGCAATGCCTCCGCGACTTCCGCTACCGGCGGCATATCATCACCGCCCCAGACCGACTTATAGCCCCTGGCCGGCGTATACCCATACTGACAATAGGCGCAATTGAACGGACAGGCCTTGTATTCGACCGGCAAAAGATTTATCCCCAGCGACGATCCCAGCCGCCGCGAATCAATCGGGCCGTATATTATTCCGTTTTGAAGACCCAGTAATCGGCTCATCTCCATATATCCTTAAATTATTCTTTCAAAACCTAAACTTTTGTTTAAATTTAGCATAAACAAGGTTAAAGTCAATGACCGGATATTCGAATTAACCTATAAAGACCTTAATGCCGGGAGTGATTATGAACCAGCAGGAAGAAAGTCGGAACTGTAACAACGCCGCCCATATTATGAGCGGGATCATACTTGCCGGAATCGGAGTGCTTTTTTTATTGATTAACCTTGATATTTTTCCGGGTATAGATGTGGTCTGGCCGGCTATAATTATAATTGTCGGACTCGCACTGATCGTTCGTAACTTAACCGAACGGAAAAAAGATAATAACAATTAGGAGTCGAAACTCTGGAATTCAACCGGCAGAACAGATATCAGGCGTACCCGCCCGATGACAGTACCACCATAACAACACCCGACGATACTGAAAAGCTTCGGATAAGTAAACTGTCATATTTCACCTTTTTCATTTTGCTAATCCTGTGGCCGTTGCTGTCGATACCATTCACAGGCGATCCGATCGAAATTCTGGAGCTACTGGCGACATCGCCCATATTGCTGATGTACTTCCCGACAATCGTCACCCAATGGATCCTGTTCTTGCTGATATATGTAACTACCTATCGCGAAAGAACCGGGCTCAAAGGAATCGGCTTCACCCGAATAAAATTAATTCACCTTCTCTGGGCAATCGCCTTTCTTTTGATATCCAATCTCCTGCTGTCCCTGCTCAGTCTTCTGCTCAGCCGGGTCGATATAGCCATTCCCGGAGAACTCGGGCTGTTGCTTCCCAAAAACGCCGCAGAACGTGTCGTCTGGGTGGTTTTATCTATAACTGCGGGGATTGTCGAAGAGACTGTCTTCAGGGGATATTTGATAACCCGGATTAGACAATTCGGCCGTCTAAAACACTGGATTATCCCGGTTGTCGTCTCATCACTGGTATTTGGAGCCGGACACGCCTATCAGGGAATCGGCGGTTTCATTATTATCTCGATCTACGGCGCGATGTATGCGGTGCTGTTTATACGAACCGGAAGTCTCTGGCCGTGCATTATCGCCCACTTCTTCCAGGATTTTTCCGCCCTTTTCTACCCCTATCAGCCGTGACTACTTTTTCACCGGCGGCGGACCGCCCTTATAAAGATAATTTATCAGGTAGGTAACATCCAGAATATTGATCACACCGTCGCCGTCGACATCGCCATAGGCGCATGAGAAAGTGTACATACTGTCGCCCGTGTACCACCCCGGACTGCTTTCCGGAATACCATCATTATTGAAATAAATATTGGACCGCATCATGGTTCCGAATCCACCGGAACCAAGAAAATTGGATACCGCAAAATCCGGGTAGCCGTCGTCATCGACATCCCCCACCGAACAATGCCCCGTAAATTTGGAATTTGCTGAATACCACGATGCGCTTGATGGGAGTGTGCCGTAATTCGACACGTATATATAATTCTGCGCCCTGACAATATCATTGCCGTTCGAGAAAAATCCGTCGATATGACCGTCGTTGTTGCAGTCGCGCCAGATCATACCGGTGGAATAGACATT
>QNAH01000286.1 GCA_003641425.1 Candidatus Zixiibacteriota bacterium | reverse complement strand
TCAAGCTCAGCCGCCGTTTTATTGGGATCTTCCAGATGCGAAACGACGCGATGGTTCAAACCGAGCAAAGTGATATCATCGACTCCCTCAGCCGAAATGTTGAAAGACGTGGCATCGACATACATGGGCAGATTTTCAATAAGTAAAGTATGCTTACCCGCCGGCAGATCAAGAACGGCGGTTCTGGTGATCTGTGCCCGATCGGGAAAAACGGTGACATATTTGATGGGAGCGTCGGTTTGGAGGCCATTCGATGCGGTTGATAATGACACTGCAATTAACATCACCGACAGCATCATCAATACCATTTTCCTGCCTGACATAACATATACCTCCTGATTCACGGATTTGTGTCTTTGAAAGAGATACAATCTTGCAGTATAATTCTTCCCGATATTATAAAAAAAGACCGGCATTCCTGCCGGCCCTGATACTATCTCAATAATATAAATACTAATTTCAGGCCAGCTTTTCGACCTCATCGACCTGTTCGGAAAACAGTTTCAAAGTCGCCTTTACCGGATCAGGAGTGGTCATATCAACACCGCACTTTTTCAACTGCTCAATCGGATAATCGCTTCCGCCCGACGAGAGCAATTCGAGATACTTGTCGATAATCCCTTCCTCGCCGGCCAGGAATTTATCCAGGATCGCCTGCGAAGCGCAGTATGACGTCGCATACTGATAAACATAAAAGGCCCGGTAGAAATGCGGTATCCGCGACCATTTATATTTGGCGTACTTATCAATAGTCATCTCCGGCCCGTAATATTTCTTCGTCAGCTCTTCCCACATTTCGCTCATGGTGTCGGGTGAAAGCGCCTCGCCTTTCTCCACCATCTCGTGGATCTTCAATTCGAAATGTCCGTACATCACCTGGTGGAAAAATGTCCCGAGCGTGTTGTCGATATGCCTGTTGAGAAGGAACAATCTCTGCCTCGAGTCGGTTATCTTAGCCAGCAGATGCTTCAGCATCAATCCCTCGTTGAGAGTCGAGGCCACCTCGGCGACAAAAATCGAATACTGTGCCTTCGGATACGGCTGGGCCTTGTTTGACAGGTAGCTGTGCAGACAATGCCCCATCTCATGCGCCAATGTGAACATGTTATCGACCGTATCATTGTAATTCATCAAAACATACGGGTGGGCCGAATAATTGCCCCAGCTGTATGCGCCGCTGCCCTTGCCCTCGGTCTCGAAAACATCCACCCAGCGGCTGTCAAAACCTTCCTTGATCGTGGCAACATATTTCTCGCCGAGAGGCGCCGCCGCCTGGATAACATTTTCGACCGCTTCGGGATATTTCACTTCATAATTCTGGTCCGGGAACAGCGGGCAATAAACATCATAAGGATACAGCGTGTCGAGTTTGAGGATTTTCTTGCGAAGCCCCATCCACTTGTGAAGCGCGGCCAGGTCCGATTCGGTATTTTCTATCAGGGCATGATAGACCAAAACCGGGATATTGAAACTGTCCAGGGCGGCATGCAGACAACTTTCGTGACGTCTTGCGCGGGCATAGAAGACATCCTTGTTGACACTCGACGACAGACTGGCGCCGATCGTGTTGACATGCGATTTATAAGCCGAGAACAACCCGTCATTGGCCGCCCGGCGGATATTCTGATCCGATGATTCCAGAAATTTGGCAAATCTCTGTTTGGTAAGCTGGACCTCATTACCGTCTTCATCTTTTACCATCGGGTATTTGATATCGGCATCATCGAGCATGGTGAAAATCGTTTCCGGGCCGCGGGCAATCACGCCGGATTGAGCCAGTATCTCCTCCACCTCAGCCGACCTGACATGTTTGCGCGAGCGGATCAATTCGGTGATATAAAAATCATAGACATCTGTTTTGGGAAACTTGCCGGATAATTCTTTAAGCCCGGCATCGTCGATCGCCAGCAGTTCCGGCTCCACAAACGAGTAGGCCGCCCCGGCCTCCGACGACAACATCGCCGCCTGCTCGGTCATCGCCTGATATTTTGAAACACGATTGTCGAGATCCTGATTTAATTTGGCATACTGGTATAAATTGAAACAGATCATGCCAAGCGAGGATCTTGTTTCGAGACACTCATACAGAAGCTCGGCCGATCCGGCCAACTTGCCGGAAAAATCTTTAGCCTTCTCGATCAGCGACTTCGCTTTTTTGAGATCGGCCTGCCATTCGTCCTCGCTTTTATAAATATCAGCCAGGTTCCATTTATATTTTTCTTCGATATCATCCCGCTGGGGAATCGCTTTCGGTGCCTGTCTGGTAACCGTAGTCATAACCATCCTTTCCGTTTTATCATTAAATATTGGCCGGAATATGGTAAATTATACGCGGATTTTCAAGTGATTCGGGTCGAAAATCAGGAATTAATATGGACAGGCAGGACACGGAATAGAATATTCTAAGATTTATCACCGTCTTTTTTTTATCGATCTTCATACGGTTCGATATGCACCAGCACATTGACCACATCGGGACCGTCATCGAGTAATTTGCGTTTGACTATTCCCGCGATATTATGTCCCCTGCTCACCGACAGATTCGGATCGACCAGGACATGCAGGTCGACCTGAAGCCCCGGGCCGATATGCCGTGTCCGGAGCGCATGAACATCTTTGACTCCATCGACAACCCGTGCCAGGGCGATCAGTTTCCGGCGTTCTTCCTCCGATGCCGCCGTATCGGCCAGTTGTTTGAGAGTCGGCCAGGAAATCTTCCACGCCGCCTGGATAATCAAAACGGCCACGATAATGGCGCCGATATGATCGAGAAAGGCCCACTCCGGCTGGATTTTGGTGCCAAGTACTGCGATTGCCACCGGGAGCGAACTCAGACCGTCGGAGCGATGATGCCAGGCATTGGCCATCAGCGCCGATGACTTTATCCGCTTGCCGACCAGCACTGTCCACCGGTACATCAATTCTTTGGACACCATCGAAATACAGGCCGCCGCGAAAACAATCCATCCGGGTGCACTCCGGTGATCCATGCCGATTGTCTGTATCGCCCGGTAGGCGATCAGGAGCCCGACTGTACCCAACACCACTCCGATAAAAAAGGTGATCATTGTCTCGATTCGCCCATGACCGTACGGATGCTCCTCATCGGCCGGCTGGGTCCAAAAGCGGGCACCGACAATGACCGCAATATCGGTGGTCGAGTCGGACAGGCTGTGGACACCATCGGCCACCAGCGCCTGGCTGTTGCCGAGAATTCCGAAAACAAATTTTATCGCGGCGAGGGCAAGGTTGGCGGCCAGTCCCCAGACAGTGACTTTCTGCACCTGCCGCATTGTCTCACGGGTGTTTTCGCCGGAATGTTCCGCTATGATATTTCGATCAGCCATTGACAGAATCAATTACAATTTAGCATGAATCTCAGTTTTATGAAATATGGGTAAAAAGAAAATATAATTCAAGGGATAAAAAAACAGAAGCCGTGTGGCTCCTGCTTTCATTAACTAATTATTATAAGACTCCTTTTTAATGTTTAGTGTCCTTTGGAGGACAGGGATCATTTCCATAGGAATCCTTATCCTGTATCTTGCCATTCTTTCCGTGAATGACAAGCTCGACACCATCCCTGCGCGCAATGTCACGCCCTACTTTCTCGGCATCACTCTTTGTACCGTGTAAAGACGTGGAACGTTGATTGCCCGCTCTCTTTACCGCCCATCTATCCTTATGATGAACGATATGGACATTTTTTTTACTCATAAAAATCTCCTTAAATAAAGGTTACAATTAAGGGACCAGCAAAAAGCCGGCCCCGATTTTGATTTCTAATTCAAAATGGTTACATCCGCGACCAACCGGCGGTACTCATCACGCGCTTTTATAGCACAGCGAATATCATGATTAAGTAAGCGCTGCTCCAATTCCAATTTTGACCTAGCGCCACCTGGCTGATTCAACTCGGGTGCATTTACCGAATTGATTCTGATTCTTTCGTTGTTGTTATAATCATATTTATTATGATTACCAACCCTTTCAACATGCATGTCGAATGTATCTCCATCAACAATTGAAAAGACATGCCCACTAACGGTATCTAACATTTGATACCCTCCTTAATGATAGGCCCGCGCCATTTTTTATATTGACAATCTGGATTAGCCGCGTATATTTGAAAATAGCTTAGGGCTTGTTTAATGACAAGTGCGGCCTTAAGATT
>QNAH01000285.1 GCA_003641425.1 Candidatus Zixiibacteriota bacterium | reverse complement strand
TTTCTTTTTTTGTCAAGAAGCCACTCCCTAATTTGGAGTAACCCACCCCGATAGATGGGAATTGAGTCCTTTATCAGCACAAGGCAAGAATTTCAAGATTCAAAGATTCAGTAAACCTTTTACACAGAGTTTATAAACAAAGATTCCGATTGTCACGTTTATTCCCGTTACCATATTTAACAGATATGGAGAATGACGTAAGATCTATAAAGTAAATACGGTATTTTCATCTGGAAAATACCTTGAACAACAATGGTAATATACCCCATATATGCTTAATCTGTCAAGTTAATTTTGAATTGGGCCGTCATCAAGAGCAATGATATCCGGCTCCCACCCAAAACTTTGTTCTGAAAATAATACGGAAAAAATCAAACCCGTTTGATCTATTTATTCGATGGGATTTTTGAATATTCCGGTCCAAAATTAAGAGAGGATGATATTATCCCGGAATAGACCATTGGAAGAACTAAATGATTGAAAATCTATTTCTTTTTTTTGCCCTTGGCGGCGATTTTTCTCGATGCTCCAGTTTTCTTGCGATTTTTGGCCTTATTCAATTCCTCGGCAAACAGCTTTTCGAGAGTGTAACTTGAAGGAACGAAATCGAGCAGGCCGCGGGCGAATATATCATCGACGCTCTCGATAAAGATAAATTTGGTTTTTTTCAATATATCGGCCGGTAGATCTTTTAGTTCCTTTTTGTTATCTTTGGGAACAAATATCGTCGGTATTCCGGCGCGATATGCCGCCGATACTTTTTCGATCAAACCACCCACCTGAAGTACTTTGCCCCGCAGGGTAACCTCACCGGTCATGGCAATATCGTTGCGAATCGGCCTTTCAGCCATAACCGAGGCAATGACCAATGATACCGCCGCTCCCGCCGACGGACCATCCTTTGGAATGGCTCCCGATGGGAAATGAATATGAATATCGAAATTATCGAAATCGCCATGATCAATTCCAAGGACATCGGCCTTGGAACGAACATAACTGTGGGCCGCCTGAATCGATTCTTTCATCACCTCGCCCAGAGAACCGGTGGTGATTACTTCGCCCGATCCCTTCATACGCAATCCTTCAATAATCATCAGATCGCCGCCCTGGCCGGTCCAGGCCAGACCGATTGCGACACCGATTTCGGGAGAATCGCCCGGTTTCTCCAGCGTATATTGAGCGGTTCCGAGGAATGAACCGACCGTTTTCTCGTTCACCATCCATGTTTTATTATTTCCGACAGCTTTCTCCTTGGCCACATGACGGCAAATTACTTCGATTTGCCGTTTGAACTGCAGAAGACCGGCTTCAAGCGTGTAATTTCTGATTATCTTTTTCAGACCGTTTTCGCTGAAAACAATATTTTTCTTCAGAAGACCGTGTTTTTTAAGAACGGTCGGAATAATATATTTTTGGGCGATATGAATTTTTTCTTTCTCTATATAACCCGGCAATTCGATGACTTCAAAACGATGACTGAGCAGGTCGGGCACATCCTCGGTGGATTTAACGGCGCAAATAAAGAAGACATTGCTCAAATCCACGGGAAAACCGATATAGTTGTCAAGAAACCGGCAATTGTAACGCGGATCGATCGCCTCGAGCAACGACATGGCCGGTACGGTTGACGCCTCTTCGGCCAGGTATTCGACATCTTCAATAAGCACGACAGGGTCGATGGTACCGGCATTTTTCAATGTCTGAATAATAATCCCCGGCAGGGCCCCCAATGATGTCCTGTTTGATCCTTTGATATCGGTTGCTTTCGAAAGTCCCCCTACAGATATTCTTATAAATTCCTTATCCATAGCCTTGGCCATCGCCTTTGCCAGCGATGCCTTACCTGTCCCCGGAACCCCGGCCAGGCAGAGAATCGAATTTATACTGCTGTTGCCGGTCAACTTGCGAATGGCAATCCGTTCGAGAATTTTATTTTTGATCTTCTGCGAACCATAATAGTTCTGGTCTATCCGTTGCTCTACTTTCTTGAAATCAAACTGTCTTTTGCTTCCCGCTTTCCACGGGATCGAAAGAAGCCATTCGATATACTGTCGCGTGGCCCCGTATTCGACCGAGGCATCGGACAGATGCTCAAGCCGGTCGATCTCCGTCAAACACCGCTCCCGAACATCTTTAGTTATTGATCTGCTGGAGTTTACCCGTTTCCTCAGATCGCGCAGAACCCGGCCGGGAATTACTCCATTGCTATTTACTGCGGCTGATAATCGTTCGCCTTTTTCGCATTTATTTTCGCTTTTTTTCATCTTCTTCTCAACCCATAAATCTCGGCTGACGCGTGCCGCGAAAATAGACCGCCGCCGGGCGCGTAATGTAAGCCTATGTTTATGATATCATTAAATTTGCGGAGAGTCTCAGCTTGTGTAAAATACCCCCCCGACGGAAACGAATTACCGGGCGTATTTTTGCCCGATAATAATTTTTTCATCGGGATATGCGGCGTCTTTTTTACGGTCATTTCTTTCCTTTTACTCTCGTATCGGCTTCCGATAAGGATTACTAAACCGGGTCAATCCTCTTTATTGAAAACCATTTCTACTTATTTAAACCGCACATCCCGACCGTCCGTTCCACGTTTCTACGAGACCATTCTCAGGGCCAGTTTGTCGGCTATCTCGCGAAGCTCGAAGTCATAGTGGTTCTTGAAGTTATCAAGGTTGATCCTGATTTTCGAAGGCTCCATCGAAAGCCGGTAATAGCCCAGACGATTGTTCTCGAAAATCGAACAGGGCACACCGCTCGCCTTCAACTCCTGCTTCAGCCGATACAGGTAACGAGCCTGATTGAAACCGGCCTCGATATCATCCTTATAGACCCAACCCTCACGATTGATCAGCCGCGAAAAAGCCAGTTTGGCCAGATACTTGAACGACTTTCCGGTCAAACGGACCGGGAATCCGTCGATTTTGACCAGATACCTCTCCTTTTCATAACCGCCATCCAGCTCAATAATTGCGGGATTGAAACGGGTGTCGATACCATGATTGTTTCTGCTTTTGTTCATTTTATCCTCCTGTTGCATAGATTTTTCTATCATATCAATTAATCTCTCGGCCGCTCCAGCCGATTCAAGGACACTTCCCAGATGCTCCCGGCCCGCCTTGAGTATTTCTCCGGCTGTGACAAGATCATTGTCATGCAATTGGCGGTAATGCCCCCGATGAAGACGACTGCCGATTTTATGGTGCAGGTCGCGCATGGCCGTGTCGATACCGAATTGCACCCGGAAGGTCAGCTCGTCGAGCCACCCGGGAATACTCGACCGGCAATCGGCGGCTTTTACCAATCGCCCGACCGCCGCCACAAGCCAGGCCGCTGTCTCGGCCAGCCTGATGATCTGCCCGTGGCAGAGCTGATAGCACTGCTCAAGATGATCTACCGCCGTCCCCCCGGCCCACTCCGAAAGCAACAGGACCGCCTTCAGGATAGACATCGTCTTGTGATCCAGCGGTTCGCGGCCAATCGAAAGGTCGGAAAAAACATCGATCTCGCCCATATATTCATCGTAACGCTGATACAGCATTTTTTCATACAGCCGGGCGGTATATTCGCGACGATCAAGACAACCCAAGGATATATCGAAATCGGGAACGCTCAGGGCCAGAAACAGCCAGCCGATATCCGAGGTAGGATAGCGTGCCGCCAGATACTGCCGATATTTCCGGGCCGAGACTGTCATTATACCCGATTCGGCGGTTGCCCTTCCCGCCGGTGTCGGCTCCAGCGATCGGCGGACAAATCCATCTTCGACCAGCCTATCGATTATTCCGGATAATTCTTCGCCATTGATCCCGCCATCATAAAGCAAACCGGACAGACTCTTTTCCAGTGATTCCCGATCACGCCCGAAACCGCAGGCAATCAGATCGAGGACGACATCGGGAAAATATTCCGGGCTCAGCGCCGAATGCGGCTTCTCGCCCCTCTTACTGTCGATATATTCGGTCCAGAGAACATCGCTTTCAAAATCGGAACCGGCCACAACCACCGCCCGACCGGGTGACGGCTCCGGTTTGAGACCAAATCTTCCGGCCCGCCCGGAGATATTCTGAAACTCGGCGGCACTGATGGGAACCATGGCCGGTCTTGTACCATAGACACCTGAGCTGTACTTGACTGTTTCCAGCAGGACTGTTTCGGCGGGAAGATTGACCCCCATCGCCAGCGTGGTGG
>QNAH01000284.1 GCA_003641425.1 Candidatus Zixiibacteriota bacterium | reverse complement strand
CGTTATAACTGTCTCCTCGGTTTCATCATCGAAATGTATTTTGAACGAGGGGTCTTCCAAACTGATTTTGTTAAGCGCCAGAGATAATTTTTGACGTTCGTCTTTACTGGCCGGCTGAATACTCATGTCCAGAACGGTATCGGGGTAATGAATATTCTCAAGAAGTATGTTGTTTTCCTCATCGCACAGGGTATCACCGGTGGTTGTATATTTCATACCTATCAGAGCACAGATATCGCCGGCCTTTATTTCGGTAATATCCTGCCGGTTGCCGGCACGAACACGCATGATGCGCCCGATACGCTCCCGTTTGCCTTTCGATGCGTTATAAATATAGCTTCCCGCTTGAAGCTGTCCCGAATAAATCCGGATAAATGTCTGCTGACCAACATACGGATCGGATATGATTTTGAAAGCCAGGGCCGAAAAAGGACCGTTTTCCGACGGCTTACGGGAGATTGTCACATTCGGATCATCGACATCGTGTCCGGTGATAATACCGCGGTCGGTCGGCGACGGCATATAATCCACGACCGCATCCAGCAATAACTGAATACCCTTGTTCTTGAAAGCCGAACCGCAGAAGACCGGGGTAATGTTGATATTCAAAACCGCATGTCTGGCCGCCCGCTTGATATCCTCCATCGGTATCTCTTCCTCATTCAGATATTTCTCCATCAGCACATCATCAAAATCGGCCAGTTTTTCGATCAGTATGCCCCTGTATTTTTGTGCGTCTGCCATTAATTCGTCCGGAATTTCCGTCTCGACCTTTTCCAGACCATCATATTTCACAGCCGTCATATTGACCAGGTCGATTATCCCCTCGAAATTTTCCTCGCTCCCTATGGGCAGTTGAAAATGCACGGCGTTCGCTCCCAACATCACGTTCATTGAATCGACCGTATGGAACAGGTCTGCCCCCTGGCGATCCATCTTGTTGACAAAGGCGATCCGCGGGACTTTATAGCGATCGGCCTGGTGCCAGACCGTTTCGCTCTGCGGCTCGACACCCCCGACAGCACAGAAGACCATGACGATTCCGTCGAGGACTCGAAGCGAGCGCTCCACCTCGAGCGTGAAATCGATGTGCCCCGGCGTATCGATAATATTGATCTTGTGATCTTTCCAGTCGGTTGTAATGGCCGCCGATGAGATCGTGATACCGCGTTCCTGCTCTTGTTTCATGAAATCCATGACCGCGTTGCCGTCATGCACTTCGCCGATCTTGTGTATCATCCCGGTGAAAAACAGGATCCGTTCGGTTGTCGTGGTCTTGCCGGCATCGATATGCGCCACGATCCCTATATTTCTCAACTTATGTATTTTAGCTATATCCATCTTGCCTTTTCCTAATCAGATCGCCCCTCATTTTTTCAATGGAATCAATCCAGAATCTGTGCGGACTCTCCGAGTCAATAACAAAAAAATTGCTCAATTCAGAGCAATTGAGCCGTGATTATATGTAAACAGGGAAACGAAGTCAAGAGTTTCCTGAAAAATTAATAAAAATTTAAAAAAAAGAAAAATGGCTTCTTATCAGGGAATATAACTGCTAAGAGCGGCTGACCACAGCCGGATAATGGTCTATTCGGCCGCCCGCTCTTCTTCATCCATTCCCAAAAATCTCTCCAGCCCGCCCGGTATATCCCAGTGCCTGTCGAACATCATTTTCAGGCTGTCGAATTTCTCGGTATTTCCCGACTCATTATAATGCTCGGCCAGCCGGACAATCCCGTGCAAATAGTTTTGTGTCATTGACCGTCCGGTCGGATCGAGATAATCATGCCCCCTAATTCCCCGGTAATCATATCTTTCGATATTTTTTTCCAGAAGAGTTATATCCTCTCGCTCCCTCTCATTCGGGCACAATTTCCACACCAGTCCGTCGAGACGGCAGTATTCTTTTAATGCCAGAGGTACATTCTCTCCAAAGCCGGATGAAAAACAGATCGGTCGCCGCCATTTATTGGTGCGGATGATATCAACCAAAATCTGGTCTGAGATAATTAGATAATCTTTTACATATATCGATCTCGGCACAAAGCCGAAATTATCCGCGCCTGTGACTATTATTGAATCCCCCTCATTTTTTATCGGGGCCAATGCGGCAATCAAATCTTCGGTCATGGTCCAGGGGATATCAGGATAATAATCCAGCAGCGTCTTTAAATACCATGAGGTATTGAGAAGATGCACATTTATAACCGTGACATCGCATCGCACTTTCTCGATACGCCGCGCATACCAGGCGGTAAATGTATCACTGTCACCCGATGTAATCAGGATGGCGTCTTTCTCGCATGATTCCAGAAGGTTGCGCCCGAATGCCCCCGCCGAATGATTTGCACGCATATTGTTATTGTTGAAATTGGCCCGGAATGTATTGAACGGTACCATAACAAAAATCAATCCGGCGATTATCCAGAAAACCGGGCGGGAATGCTCCCCCGATTGTTTGAATAAACGCGGAAAATAGTACAACGCCGCATAAACTCCAACACCGATCCACACCGCCACCATCATAAACGAGATCACAAAATGCCGGTCCATCTCACGGAAAAATCCGGCCGGAACGTTCAAATAAAAAATCGCTCCCAAACTTGCAAACAGAAACGCGATAAAAAACATGATCGCATGTTTCGATCTTCGGATAAAATGCACCACCAGGCCGATCATGCCGAACAGAATGGGAACGCCGTACATCCCCGTGAAAGCAACCCTGAAATTATCGCCATTCAATCCGATAAAATTCCATCCGAGATAACGTAAATACATCTCGTTGACCTGATAGCCCCAGAACGGCCCTTTTCGTTTCAGAAGATCGAGCCCGAAAACCGAAATGTCAAATTGCCTGAGATTGAAATAATTCCACAATCCGCCCAGCGTATCCGGATCTCCAAAATTAATTTCCGGGTTCAATTGCGCCCGCAACATGATCCCCAACTGCATCGAAAGTCCGGCGAAAAATATTAATATGCTTCCCAGCCACAGCCTCCAGTCGAGAAATGCCCGGGGCGACCGGATCAGTATCAGGATTATGAAAAACGGCGCGAAAAGGAAATTACTCCGATGCACACTTAGATCCAGCCCGAAAAGAAACGCCGCCATCAATAGATAATTACCCCCGCCCGGAGTATCCGCCTTGTCCCACCAGGTAATCGCCAGATAGATCAGCAGACATCCGGTCAGAAGCGAAAGCGCGTACGGATTGGCAAAAGTCGCCTTGCACCAGATACTCTGCGTGAAGGCAAACGTCAAAGCGGCCATAACACCAGACAATATCACTGCATATCCGTCAATCGAGCCGCCGCGATTTAACGAAAGCAAAATCCGTATCGTGATATAATACACCACCACCGCCGCCAGCGACGAAAACAGCGCCATCAGCATATTAATCTTGACCGCCAAAGTCAGGATAGGAATTACAGTAGCCGTCACCCGCCCGATCAACTGAAGCATAAACGAACCCGGCGGACTGGTGACACCCAGCGTATATGCGCTGGTAATATATTCGGAACTGTCCCACCACCCCGGTTCCGGCCATAATGTGACCAGATAGATAATAAATGTAACGATAAAAACACTGACAGCGCCGGCCGTTGTCGATCGCGAATAGATTTTGGAATTATCTGTTTCAAGATAAGCGCCCGGCGGTATCCGTCGCGGCCGAATCCCGATCGGTATCATTATTACATAGCCGATCACAAGCAATATCGGCGCTATAATCAGTGTCCGGAAACCGTCCACCGGGGGTATCCGAAGAAAAATCAGCCCCGGTACTATAACAGCCAGACCGGCCCAGAAAATCGCCCGTGGTTTTTGAATATTGGCCATTGGATTTATCTATTTAACAGTGAATTTGATATTCAAAATAGTACTGATTATACACCGATAGCAAAATTACGTTTCTGACTCGCCGCCATTGCCGTCATCATTATCATCCTGATTGTTCTTCCACTTCTCGATGACATCATCGAATTTTTCATCAATATGATGCAGGTACCATTCATCGATAATCGATTTCTTGAAACGCCATTCTTTCCCCAGCTTGGCCGCCGGAATCTTTTTTTCCTGCGCCCAGGTGTATATCGTCTGCGGCTTCACCTTCAAATAGGCCGCGACCTCCTCAAGTGTCATAATATCCGTTTTCATACCGGCCATCCCCGCCCTCTCATTCGCCGTGGAATATTT
>QNAH01000283.1 GCA_003641425.1 Candidatus Zixiibacteriota bacterium | reverse complement strand
ATTACGCAGGTGTCATCATTAAAGAAAGATATAGTGCTAGGTGTCTTAAGCTGCCTGCTTGAAGTGTCAAACGAACTTCGAGAAACTGTTCATCAAGAGGTATTGAGTATTCCTATTCTGCTTGCATCCGAGGACATTGAAATCATGGGTGATGATGACTGGAAAGAACTCGAAGATGTCCCGCGACCCCAAATCGAAGACAAGGATCTTCCGGAAGTGACTGCAAAGATTAGATCCGCCTGGGTAAAATCAGAGCATTCAATTGAAATATTTATCAAAGAACGTAAGAAAGAGCTTGTGGGCGAATTCCGTAATCGATTCCAAAAGAGACTTAAGGAAGAATTAAAACTCACCAAGGCGGATTATGATGTCAGGATAAAAGACCTCGAAAAACGTGATGCAGAATGGTTGGAACGCCAGAAGAAAGCGTTTGATAAACAGATGGCAAAGCTGTCTCAGAGAGAGCTCTTCGCCAAAGATGATATAGGCAAAGAGATCGCAATGAAAGAGCTCGAGTGGGAAACATTTAACCGAGAAAATGAACAGCTCCTAAACCTTCTGCGTGAAGAACGGGAATTGATGATAGATAAGATTATTCCGCAGCGTTATACGATGGCCAATCTTGAATTCTGGCCAATCGGCGTGGAGTTTATTGTCGGGGGAGGTTCCAAAGCATGACTATAGCTTCATCCGAAAAACATGAATGGTGGAATGAACTCCGGCACAACGGTGTTTTGATATCCTCTCCTATCCTTTCTGAGTACTTTGAATCATTAGATAAACCCAACTACGTCCAAAATAAGATTTTGAGAGATCGTTATAACAGTTTTGATACATGGCTGAAAAGCGCGACGAGAAAAGACCGCGGCAATGAGCCGCTACATAAATGGTGCGATGCAGTTTTGGAGGGATTCCTTCACTATTCCAGTGATTGGTACTTAAAAGGAACGAATATTCCCAAAGAACTCGGTGTCAATTCCCTGACCGGCGACAAATTACGCCCTCATCGAATTCTCTTTGAAAGTCGGTCTAAGAAAACTCCTCGTATTGCGGTCTGGATAGAACCACCGGTAGCTGGTAAACAGGATTTCCGTACTCTCGGTACGGGTAAGGGCCGAACTAACTATAGCAAACTTCTTGAATACCTACGAGGTGCCGGGATCAAGCTCGGTATTCTCACCAACGGCATTCAATTCCGTTTGGTCTACGCCGCCCCAGATCATGATTCCTGGGCAGAATGGGATGTTCGATCCTGGTTCGAGGACGAAGATCTTCAGACGCAGCTTCACGGTTTCTTGACATTGCTGGGCAAAACAGGGACAGAATCACGAAATGGCTGGGAATTCCCGCTTCTCGAAGCAATAGAGGCTTCTCGTTCAAAACAGGCAGAACTGGCGACAGTTATGGGAAGCCAGATTCGTTCAGCGGTTGAATTATTGATAGACCGATTGAATATCGCCAAAGTGAAACACCCTGACCTTCTTGATGGCGTTTTTGAAGATCCCGCAAGCGGGAAAGCCACTCCAAAACAGGTTCGCGATGCCCTTTACCAGGCTGCAACACGAATTATCATGAGAATAGTCGTCGTACTGTTTGCAGAGGCCCGGGGCCTCCTCTCTCGGTCTCAACTCGTGTACGAAAACAGCTATGGAGTTGAAGGATTATTTGAAACGCTTCGAAAAGCCATGTCAAACGAGGGTCGCACTGCTCTTGAAGAAAGACTATATGCTTGGTACAGGCTTCGAGGTCTGTTCAAGCTTATTCATGATGGTTCCCCACATCCAGATCTGAATATTCAGGCCTATGGTGGTTTGCTATTCCGTCCCGGTGACCATAAGAGCTCAGATATCGTGTTAAGAGCAATGGCAGTATTCGAATCTCGCCAGGTTCAGATTTCAGATAGTACAATCCTCACCATTCTTGAACGCCTAAAGATAGGCCGAGTGAAAGTCAAACAGGGTCGGCATTCGACCATGGTGGCCGGTCCTGTCGATTTCTCTGACCTCAAGACCGAATTCATCGGAATGATGTATGAGGGTGTACTTGACTATGAACTCAAAGCGGCTGAAGAGCCACTCGTAATTCTTAATCTTGGTCAGGAACCGGTTCTTCCGCTTAACCTTTTGGAAAACAAATCAAACAAGGAATTGAAAGACCTCATCACAAAACTAAGCAAAGAAAAAGCCCAGTCACCAATCGCTGAGGATTCTGATGAAGCGGATATGGAAGAAGAATCAGCAGGCTCAGGAGATGAAGAAACTACCGGTGAAGAATCAGCCGATGAAACAGAAGGCAATGAAGAACTTCTCGACGAAAATGACCAAAGACGTCTTCGCGCCGTTGAATGGGCTAAAAAAGCGGCTGAAGCTGCCAAAATGGTCAAGAAGAAACGTAGCGAGGATGATTACTATTATCAGAAACGACTCGACAGTGCGGCCAAAAAGCTAATTATCAAGGTCCTTGATAGAGACGAATATTACCTTGCCCGTTGGGGTGGAACCCGTAAAGGTACCGGGACCTTCTATACTAAACCAGGTCTTGCCATTCCGACTACGCGCAGAACATTGAAACCACTGCTCTATGATGAAAAAGATGGTCATCCAATTCCGAAAGAACCGGAGGAGATTCTCAAACTTAAAGTCTGTGATCCTGCCTGCGGGTCCGCTTCATTCCTCGTAGCGGCATTACATATCATCACCGATGCCCTGTATAAGTCTCTTGTATACCATCGCAAACTGAGCGATGAAACCGGCAAGCAAATTCTTACCCTGCCATACGGAACACCGTCAAAGGGTGCTGCTGATGAAGACTTAATACCGGTTCCTCCGTCTGATGAGCGGTTTGAGGATATGGTCCGAAGTCGTTTGCGACGGCACGTTGTAGAGCGTTGTCTATACGGAGTCGATCTCAATCCGATGGCTGTTGAGTTGGCTCGATTGTCGCTTTGGATTGAGACCATGGATCCAGAATTGCCCTTTGGCTTCCTTGATCACAAGATAAAATGTGGCAATTCTCTTGTAGGCTGTTGGTTTGACCAATTTCAGGATTATCCGCTTGCCGCCTGGCTGAGAGAAGGCGGCAATAAAGAAGATACCGAAAAAATTAAGGACTGTTTGAAGGGTGAAAGAAGTGCCGGTGGCCGCAGATCAGGTCAGGGTATTGTTATTGAAGAAATGAAAAGCCATATCCTGGGTTCGGCCGGTGTGATGACATTTGGTTTTCATGAGCAAAAGGTAGCTCCTGAGGGTGTGCATGATGAGTCAGTGAAGGCTCTTGAGAATATACATCAGATTTCAATCTCGCAACCGGACCGTCGGGAAAAAGCTTATAGGGAAGATGTTCTTGGAAACGAGCATTACTTAAAACTGAAAGAAGCGTTTGATGCTTGGTGTGCGACATGGTTTTGGCCGGTGGACCGACTAGATAATGGCATGCCAAGCCCCGGTCAGTTTTATAAACCCGGCAATACTACAAGGCAGATTGTCAAAGCATTAAGTAATTATCACAGGTTTTTTCATTGGGAACTTGAATTCCCTGATGTGTTTATATCAAAAGATTCTGGATTTGACGCCATCCTCGGTAACCCGCCGTGGGAGATTAGTAAACCAAATTCAAAGGAGTTTTTCTCAAACTACGATCCAGTTTATCGCACATATGGTAAACAGGATGCTATAAAACATCAGAACGGTCTCTTTGAAGCTGATCCTGAAATCGAAAGAGAGTGGTTGAATTACTGTGCCTTTTTCAAATCTATGAGTAATTGGAATAAACGCTCATCGCACCCCTATGGTGATTATGCCTATGATGACAAAGATTGCCGCATCTCTTTCACGCGAAAACGAAAAGAGAATTATGCGCTACATGATAATTGGAGACAGCGTCGTTCAAGGAAGACCTCTTATGCTGATAGGTCCCACCCTTATCGTCATCAAGGATCTGCTGATATAAATCTATACAAGATGTTTTTGGAAATGTCGTACGTCCTCTTGAGGCAGCAGGGACGTATTGGGATGATCTGTCCTTCCGGTATTTATACTGATAGTGGCACTGGCAATTTGCGAGATCTGTTCATCGAAGAATCAAAATGGGAATGGCTATTTGGTTTTGAAAACAAGCAGGCAATTTTCGATATTCATCGGTCATTCAAATTTTGCCCTATAATTGTCCAGAAGTGTGATCAGACCGACGCTATACAAACTGCCTTTAT
>QNAH01000282.1 GCA_003641425.1 Candidatus Zixiibacteriota bacterium | reverse complement strand
TGAACCGTCACCCGACCGGAGCGCCAGACTTGATTTCGGAATTTCCCGGTTCGAGCAACAGTTTACCGACACGGTATCGGTTTTAGGATATAATTCAAAATATACCAGTGACATTTTGACGGTCCGCCATAGCCAGGATTTTATCGGCTGGCGCGGCAACCTGGTAAAGGCGGGGATTGAATATCGAAAAGACATATCAAGGCATGATGATTTGTACCGCCCGTCTCAGACGATGGGTAAAACGGTGCGGGATAATTACTCGTTATTTTTAAATGACGAGCAACATATAGACCTGAGCCGCCTGAAAGTCATTGATGAGGCGGTTTTCGATATCACGGTACGATATGATCATGTCAAGACCAATAAAGAATCGACCTCATGGCAGGATACGGCCTTTGCAGGCAGTCTCGATCACCGTTCGCCCAAAATTGGGGTGGCGCTGTCGAAAGGGAAGCGGTTTTCGTATTTGCTCCGGGCCAGTTACGGTAAATCTCTGAGATTACCCTCGATCAACGCACTTTTCTGGAAAGGAGATACCCGTTCGCACGGTAACCCGGAGTTACGACCTGAGAAGTCGGAACATTCCGAGGCCGGTTTTGAGCTGAACGGAGATTTCGGCGCGGTTCGTCTTTCGGGCGGGATGACGTATTTTCACTCGCATATTATCGACCTGGTGGTGTGGATGCCGAACAGCGGTATCTGGCAGCCGGTCAACAACGACCGGGCGCAGATCACGGGGCATGAAGATTTTATCAAGCTGGAGATGTTCGACCGGATGCTGTCGTTGATGTACCAGAACACGATTACGACCGCCATCAATAAATCCCCGGGACATAATACGTACAACAACCGCCTGGTGTTTTATCCTCATTATATCACATCGCTGATGGCGAAATTAAAATATAAGTTCGGGTCGCTGTCATATTCGGTGCGGTCGGTCGATAAGGCATACACCAACAGCGCCAACACCCGCTACTACGAAGCATACAGGGTCGATGATCTCGATGCCGGGATCGAGTTTGATTTTCATGACCAGTGGGGAACGAGGATCGATTTCAAGCTGAACAATGTATGGGATGAATCGTACGTGTTGATGACCCATTACCCGATGCCGGGCCGAGAATGGTACGTGGGGGTTAAAATCACTTACGGGGCTGTAAATTAAAAGCAATTAATAAGAGAATTATACGGAGCACTTCGATGATAAAGAGTCTGTCAAAAATAATGTTTGTTTCACTAATTACTGCCACGGCGGTATTTGCGGCCGATCCGACGGCTTATGTTTTGAACACCAATGGAGAGACGCTTTCCAAGATAAATTTATCTTCCGGTGAAGTAGTAAACGATATTCTGACTATCGGTTCCGATGCCCTGTCGTATCCCAATCAAATTGTGGTCCGCGACACGACAGCTTATGTTATCGCTTCGGGGACCAATGAGATACAGGTCATCAACCTGAACACCGAGGAGACATCGTACTATATAAACACCGGGGCCTCGAGTAACCCGTACTGGATGGATTTTGTCAACGATCATTATCTTTATGTCACCCTGCTGTTTCAGGACAGTATCGCCCGGGTGGATTATTTAGAGGGGACGATTACAGGTAAGAGTTATATCGGTAAAAGCCCCGAGGGGATATTGATAAACGGTGATATGGCTTATATCGCATGCACCGGTTTCGACTGGGGGACATACGGTTATGATCCCGGGACGGTGGCGGTTTATGATATCGAACATAATATTGTCGTCGACCGGATCGATGTCGGTCTTAATCCTCAGTATCTGGCGTTTGATCCCTACGGGCGGATCCATGTTGTCTGCACCGGCGATTATTTTTCAACCTGGGGGATAGTCTATATTATCGATCCGGGGGCGGATACGGTGGTGGACAGTATCTATGTCGGCGGGAGTCCCGGGCATATAAGTATCGGGCCGGACGGGGTGGCATACGTGGCCGCAGCCGGGTGGACGAAGGAGGGTTATGTATATTCGTACGACGCCCTAACCGGGGAAGTGTTTCATGATGAGAGCAATCCAATCGAGGTTGATCTCAATTGTATGACGGCCTGTGTGTTTCAGGATACGACCGTGTTCACCGGCAGTTTTACCGATATGGTTAACGTGATCGATTCATCGGGGGTGTATCTTGAGAGTTATGCGGTCGGCGACGGGCCGAATTTTATAGATTTCAATTATGTGCCGGGTGATGCAGACGGTAATTTTTCGATCAATATTCTGGATGTGACCCATATTGTAAATTTTCTGTACAGAGGTGGGCCGTATCCGGTCTGGCCGGAATGGCGAGCCAATGTGAACGGTGATGAATCGTACAACCTTCTGGATATAGTTCATATAATTAATTTTCTTTACAAAGGTGGAGAGAGACCGAAAGTCGGGGCGCACTGGGCGAGTCTGTATTAAGTAAATCCAGGGTGGAAGCGGCGTCATTTTTACACAGCACACACTGACAGCCGCTTCCGCCTTTCTTTTTATATTGATCGGTGAAATTAAATGCAAAAATAAAATATTAATTAAAAATAATACAGATCCTGTATAGTCTGCTTCACATAATTATCAGTAAAACCGGATAAAAAATCCAGTACTATTTTTTCATCACTATCGCTCTGGGTATAATTTAAGTCAGAGAAGAAGCCATTGAAAACATTGTAGACTTTTACATTTTCAAATTTACGCATTACATTCTTATCCGTAAATCTTTGACTCTTCTTGATAAAATCATGAAATACATCAAAAAGAGTATTAAGTGATAATTCAGCCTGTTTTTTGTATTTTTGAACATCATCGTGATAGTATATATTTTTATAGTTAAATTCTATTAACCTTTTTAATACATCGCATTTTTCAGAAGAAATACATATGTAATCCGAATCCTTAGGCGTATGTTCTATGATATCTCTAATAAGTGTACCCATAATTCGGCCATTATTTTTTCCCAATGACTTGACTATATCTTGTGGAATATCTTTTTCAGTTATTAGTTCAGCACATAGCCCATCCTCCAAATCTCTTCCAGCATATGCGACCCTATCTACTAATCGGACAATGCAACCTTCGAGAGTGCATGGAAATCCTGCCTCTTGGCGGGTTTTAATATTATCAAGTTTCTTTTCGCCTTTTTGCATTTTGACCTGACCGGTATTTAGATCTTCACCACAATGCGAGACTATTCCGTCGCGCACCTCAAATGTCAATGCTAGGCCTGGTTCGGGATCTCTATCCATTTGTGCCAATCTATCCACTGTTCTAAGGCTATTTACTTCATGGTGGAATGTTTCTTGTATATTGTAATTCTTACATATATTGGCTAATATTTTTTCTCCGTGATGTCCAAAGGGCGCGTGACCTAAATCATGACCTAGACCAATTGCTTCACACAAATCCTCGTTTAAGCCCAAGGCCCTTGCAATTGTCATAGAAGCAGAGGCAACAAGATGTGCGTGTTCCAGGCGCGTACAAATGTGATCATTTTTGGGGGAATAGAATACCTGAGTTTTATGCTTTAATCTACGAAATGGCCAAGAATAGATAATCCGATGTGTGTCTCTCTGAAAAGCACTTCTAAGCTTATCATCTTTAAGAGAACGCTCACGACCTCGCGAATTAATGCTTTTTGAAGCATATTTGTGGGTACATACAACCTCTTCCCATTGATAAGGATCCATCAGCAGATACCCTCCTAATTTTATTGATTCTATTTGTCTAAATGACTAACAAATCTACTGATGTCAATTTTGTTATTGCGAGAGCCAGCGTAGATTTCAAATAGTTCTTTGCCCTTGGTTATATAAGTGTTCACTTGACTCGTAAATGAATTAATGTCTGGACTAAATCCATTTGAAAATAACTGATTAAATTTAATAGGAATCTTTTGAATATTATCAATCAGATTAAAATTTGACAGGCCAATTACAAGAGGATTATCTATTCCCGATAATGAAGAGCGAGAGTCATTTTTATATATAACAATAGGTTTTCCCAATGTCCATGCTATACCTGCTTCAACCATAGCTCCTTCATCGGGAACGCGCCCATTCATATTTAAAACCAGGCCATCACTATCATAAATCTGATAAGTATCTATGTGAAAAATCGCTTGGGCTAATAAGCAATTTGCCTCATCAAGTGAGTAGCCAAAGGTCACTAGCATACTGTTGATTTTTGAAAGCTCAATACCATCCCTGTGT
>QNAH01000281.1 GCA_003641425.1 Candidatus Zixiibacteriota bacterium | reverse complement strand
TATCAACCGCGCATACCGAAGATAAAGTCATCATAAAAATAAAAGATACCGGCATTGGAATCCCCGGGGAAATACAGGATAGAATCTTTGATCCGTTTTTTACAACCAAGGAAGTGGGGAAGGGCACCGGACAGGGATTGGCAATTGCCCGCTCCATTATCATGGATAAACATAATGGGAAAATCGAATTCGAAACCGAAACGGGCCGGGGTACGACCTTTATCATTAAACTGCCTGTAAAGTTATCCAATACAAAAAGAGTGCAGAATAAATTTAGATTAGAGATAAATAAATGATTTTGACATCAAGCGCGACAAAATGGGAAATTTTCGAAATCCCGGGAGACTTGTATCATGAATAAAAGGAAAATCCTTTTCGTCGATGATGATTCGGGCGTCCTGTCCGGTCTCAAACGTATGCTCCACAAGATGAAGGATGAATGGGATATGAAATTTGTCTCCGGTGGTCAAGAGGCTCTTGATTGTCTGGCCAGGGAAACATACGATGTTATCATCAGCGATATGAAAATGCCCAAGATGACAGGAGCACAGTTACTGAAAAAAGTGAGCGAGAAGTATCCAAATACCGTCCGTTTTATCCTATCCGGCCACTCGGACAAAGAACTGATTCTTCAATCGGTCGGCTATGCCCATCGATATCTGGCAAAACCGTGCGATCCCGATAAACTACGCCAGCTTCTGGCCACCTCCCTCGGCATTCGCGAAATGCTGACAAGCAGGGAATTGCATGCTCGTATCAGTAAAATCAAATCGTTGCCGAGCCCACCGGAAATTTATAATAAGGTTATCAGCGAGGTACAATCTCCCAATGCCAATCTCAATCGAATTGCGGATCTGATCAGTCAGGATGTCGGTATGACTGCCAAGGTTCTGCAGATGGTCAATTCAGCCTTTTTCTCACTGCCGACCCATGTCGACAATTTGCGCCGGGCGGTCAGCCTGCTGGGTCTGAATACAATCCAGGGGTTGCTTCTGACCGCCGGGATATTCAGCTGTTTTGAAAATACCGAGATAATGGGCATATCCGTTAATATTATTTATACTCACAGCATGTCGGTCGGCGCCAACGCTCATGCCATCGCCAAACAGCTTGGAATGTCGCAGAATTCTGTGGAAGACGCCCAGATGGCCGGTATGTTGCATGATATCGGCAAGCTGATCCTGATGGAATACTTCCGTGAAGAAACCAAACAGGTTATCAAGCTGGCGGTTGAAAATAAGATGCCCCTTTACTTTGCCGAAAAAGAAATCCTGGGGGTCAGCCATGCCAAAATAGGCGCCCATCTTCTGTCGCTCTGGGGATTGCCGGATTCGATTATTGAAGCGATTATTTTCCATCACTCGCCGTCAAAAGCCGGTGATATTAGTATTAATGTCCTTACCGCCGTACATATTGCCAACGCCCTTACGCCGGAATTTCATGAAACCGGCAGACTGCTGAAATCCTCAACTATTGATCCGGACTATATTCAAGCCCTGGGCCTGTCGAACCGACTTGAAAGTTTCAATGATATTTGTAATTCAGACCTGGAAATAGAGAAGGTATGACCATGTCCCAATTGTACAGTGATAAAGTTTTAATAGTCGATGATGATACCAATTTATTGGCCGCGATTCGCCGCCAATTTCGTGGTACCTTTAATATCACCACAGCTGAAGGTGGCCGGGAGGGATTAAATATCCTCAAGGAAGACAACTCCTTTTCCGTAGTTATATCCGATATGAAGATGCCGGAGATGAACGGCATCCAGTTTCTCACCATCGCGGGACAATTGGCCCCGGATACGGTTCGTGTTATGCTGACCGGAAATGCCGACCTCCAGACCGCCATGCATGCGGTCAATGAGGGCAATATTTTCCGTTTTCTGATAAAACCATGCCATAAAGATACTATGGAGTGGGCCATTGAAGCCGCCATCAAACAACATCGTCTCATTGTCTCCGAACGTGAATTGCTCGAAAAAACTCTGAAAAGCAGTGTCCAGGTTTTGACCGATATTCTTGCCATGGTCAATCCGGCGGCTTTCAGTCATACCTCGCGTATTAGAAACTATGTTCGACAAATTGCCGAGCGGCTCGGTCTTGAGAACATCTGGCAGTTGGAACTGGCCGCCATGCTTTCCCAGGTTGGATGTATCACGGTTCCGGCCGATACTCTGGCGAAATTCGAGGCCGGTGCAGAATTGACTCCCTCGGAAAAAAATATGATCTGCGAACATCCGCAGATTGGGAAAAAACTCCTGGAGCAAATTCCGCGGCTCGAAAAGGTGGCCGCCATTATTGCCGCGCAACAGAATCCTTATGACTGTGTGGAAAACGACGAAAAAAATCTGCCCGATGATTTGATCGTGCTGGGCGGGCAGATTCTCAGAACTGCTATAGATTTTGATTTGATGATTTTTCGGGGAAATGACGCTTTTCAGGCCATAGGAAAGTTAAATAAGCGCGCTGATGGATACCACCCGGCAATTTTAAAGACTTTGCAGAGTATAAATGTCATTGACCTGACCGTCAAAGCAAAAACCGTAGATATTCATGAATTAAACGAAAAAATGGTTATCGCGGAGGATATTCACGTGCGCAATGGTATGCTTGTCGTCGCCGAGGGACAGCATGTTAATTCTTCAATCAAAACATTGCTAAAAAATTATCTTGAACGAAAGGAAATAGCCCCCCAAATACGGGTCTGGCTTCCCGATGAATCGATGGAAAAACAGGAAGTCGTATGGGAGCTTTCAGAAAATAAATAAACCTGGTCCGATATTGAATGTATAGTATGAGTGTAATATAGAGATTGGCTGTACGCCGGATAAAGAGGATGGTAATATCAATTATTTATATAGCCATTTCCAATTAAACTATTCCGACCCTCACCTGTGTCGGGAAGGATGTAAACCTGCCGGCCGGGATATCCGGCGTCCGGCTCGAATTTATTTCTGAATAAACAGTATGTGACATTATCCGTTATTTAAGTAGTTGGAAAATCCGGCCGATCGTTTAAAAAGGGGCATGAACGAATCGGGCGGACAGAAAGAAGGGGCTCCAGCCGGAGCCCCTCGTCATTTGGTAGCGGTACCCCGCTCAAACCGGTGATAAGAGACGACCTGACAATAAATTACAGTGTGGAATTTGAGATCCCGGACAGACGAAAATCCGCGTAATGCTGGCAATTTTCCGGGCGCCGTGATGATAACCAAGCATATGTGACGTAGTAGTTTATAACATGATTGTCAGGGCATCCTAACTTAATCCCAATAAAAAAGGGACAGCGAAAGCTATCCCTTTACTCATCAGTATTTTATCAAAGTCTATTTAATCAAAATCATTTTTTTGTCATCTATATATTCTCCCGCTTGAAATCTATAAAGATATATTCCGCTCGCAACACCAAATCCGTTTTCGTCTTTACCATTCCATACTACAGAACAGCAGTTCCCCAGACAAGAGCGAATCAATTGTAATATGTCCAAATTGTAAAATAAGTCAATCTTAACTGAAAGGAGATTACAGATGTGTCAGAAAAGAAAAATCGAAGTTTTCACAGCCGGCTGTCCAGTATGTGAAGAAACAGTAAAGCAGGTTAAAGAAGTAGCCTGCTCAAGCTGTGAGGTCATTGTATATGACTTGAACAAAGGATGTGAAACGAACGAATGCCGAGACAAGGCAAAGGAATATGGCATCAAGTCCGTTCCTGCTGTAGCTATTGATGGCAAACTTTCTTCTTGTTGTACCAATGATGGTGTTGATATTGAAGCTCTGAAAGCAGCTGGCTTAGGACAACCGTAGAGTAAATCACCTACCCGCTACCAAATCTAACTCCCTGAGATTTAATAACGTCGGGGAGTTTCTTTTTTTGGTGAAGTTTTAAGAATACGATTTTCTAACAATTCTCTAACTGTTGAATCATAACGAAATAAACCTACTACTGAGCGCGAGGGCTACGCATTATAATTCATAATATTCATATATATTATCTTAACCGCAAGATCTTAATTGAACCGATAAACACTACACCTACAATAATAGTACCAATGATTAAATCTGGAAATCGTGATCCGGTGAAGCCGACAAGTACGCCTGCGGCAATGACACCAAGATTAGCCATAACATCATTCGTTGAAAATATCCAACTAGCCTTCATGTGAGCCCCTTGGTCTCGGTGCCGGAAAATCAACCATAGACACAGTACATTGGCAATCAGTGCGATAAT
>QNAH01000280.1 GCA_003641425.1 Candidatus Zixiibacteriota bacterium | reverse complement strand
CGCGATGCCGGCCTGGCTCAAAATCTCATCGACCTTGGCCTTAATAGCATCGGAATAATCGAACTGGCTCTCGTTGACATCGAAAAACCACCGGCTTTTGGCCTCCCAGCTTTCGACGGTGGCAACGACAACCTTGGTTAAAAAATCGCCGGCATCGGGACGGTACCTTTCCGGTTCCCAGGCGGGGACATCCTTAACCCACCAGGAATAAATAGTGGTATCGTCGGTGTAACCGGTGTGGCTGAACATGGGGCCGTTGTAAACCTGTGAATGGAGTCTTTTATCCGATGGCAATTTGATGACATATTTTTTCTCAACTATCGGGCTGCGCGACTCGAAGAGAACGATATCGAAATATTCACCCGGCATCGGGGGAATATATTTTTGATCTTCCACCGCTGTGCCTGAAGGCTCGTCGAGTAAAGCGTATGAAAATCCTTTGCGTTTTATTTTGACCTCGATTCCATCGCCGACATAAAGGCGCGGCAACTGCAGGCTTTTGATCCGGTCCGACCAGTAAATACCGCTTTGCGGCGCCGGAAGATCGAGGACGGCGGCATTATCGACTGCGATCAGGCTGTCTCCGCGGACTATATTCACCTCCCCGACAATGACCATACTGCTGAGCGGTTCATACCCCCAGGTCAACACCGCAAGTTTTTTACAGCCCTCTTCGGTCAGTGTTTTATACAAAATGTAGCCATCCGTATAAGTAACACCGGCGTCGTTGATGGTATTGACGGTCGAATCAAGAACGATCGCATAGGCGGCGCTGTCGAATTTATCGGCCCCGCCGGCATTTTTTACCCGGTCGAATACAGTCGGCGGGGGACCGTCGCCGGGCGGGTATTTGACTGAATCGGCGGTATCGGCAAAAGCCGCTTGAACCGCTAACAGCGCAAGAAACAACGTAATAATGAACCTCATGGATGACTCCTTTATTGACAGGGGGTGATAAGACTATTTCCGCGGAATCGGTTTTCCAATATAACGGTCGGCGGTAAAATAGTATTCAACATCAGATAAATTTAAGCGTTTTATAATTATACTGTTTTTCTGTGAAAATCAAAGTTAACCAAAACGACCTGTTTTATCAAGGCTTTTGATGTGAAATTATTTTCAACCCCGGAGAACCAAATTGCTTGTAAGAATGGGTATCAGGGCGTAACTTATATTAATAGGTAATACCGCTTTAGGCCAGTAAATAAAAATGAGGGAATCAGATATATCGCCAATCGTATTAAAGGATACGTTATAGAAACAGTCATGAGAGCGACATCGATAATAATCTTACTGTTGCTGACTTCGATGATTGCCGTCGCTTCGACAGTACCCCGGGTGAACAATCCCTCACCTTCATCCGAACCGTCAAAAATCACCGGTAGGATAATTGTAAAATTTTCCGATAATACCGGTTTGCAATTAAAAACCGGTAATTCCGGGGTGGTTTCGTTCGGCCATGCGGCCGCCGATGAAATCAATCGACGTCACCGGATTACAAAGGTCAGGCCGCTGATAAACCGAAGTCTATCGGCAGTCTCGGCAAATCGGTTTAAAAATATAATGCTCGTTGCCGTTCCGGATGACGCCGAACTCGATGCCGTTCTGGCCGAATATAATGCGGTCCCCGGTGTCGAATATGCCGAGCCGGAATATACCGCGGAGCTTCACACCCTCTCCAACGATATATATCAGTCGCATCAGTGGGGACTTCAGAATGAGGGGCAGGGGCATTATTTTATTATCCGCAACCCCGGCTACGAAAACGACAAGATGGTAATTGTTAACGGGCTTCCCGGCGCCGATATCAAAAGCGGCGCCGTCTTTCAAAATCCTCCGGATAATACCGTTACGACTGTCGTCGCCATTATAGATACCGGTGTCGATACCGATCATCCCGACTTGGCGGCGAACATGTGGATAAATCCAGGCGAAATCGCCGATAATGGTATCGATGACGACCATAACGGTTATGTGGATGATATTTTCGGCTGGGATTTTTCTCCATCAAGCGATTTGTACAATATCGACGCCGGGGATAATGACCCGACCGACTATTACGGTCATGGAACGCATTGCGCCGGAATTGTCGCCGCTGTCGGCAACAACGGGATCGGTATCATCGGAACCGCCCCCGATACGAAAATCATGGCGCTTAAAATCTTTCCGAGTTCACTTACGTCGATAATGGCCATGGCAATAATCTATGCCGCCGATAACGGCGCCGATGTCATCAGTATGAGTTTCGGGTTGCCTTATCGAAGTTACCTGGTCGAGGAGGCCCTGGCCTATGCTCATGAAAAGGGCGTGGTGCTGTGCGCTTCGACCGGCAACAGTGCCATCGAGGAGTACAACTACCCGGCAGGATTCGAAACCACAATTGCAATCGGAGCCAGCAATGATTCCGATTATGTAGCCGATTTCTCGACAATCGGCAGTCATGTCGATGTCTGTGCGCCCGGGCTGGCCATCCTCTCGCTTCGTGCCGACACGACCGACATGTATGAGGATGAGGAACCGTGGGTGCATATTGTCGGTGATGAGTACTATCTGGCGTCGGGTACAAGTATGTCATGTCCCATAACCGCCGGACTGATCGCTTACCTGCGATCGGTTTCGCCGGGATTGCTTCCCGAAAAAGTACGCCAGATTATCCATGAGACCGCCGATGACTATATTGACCCGTACGGTTTGGGATGGAATCTACCCGGATGGGATATGTACAGCGGTTACGGCCGGATTAATCTCAAACAGACCCTGGCCGCCGCTCCGGCTGTCAGGACGATTATAAACGATCCATATATCAATGAGATTGTCAACGGTGCCGTGGAGATACGCGGGATCGCCGATGGTGCGGGATTCGAATCGTACACTCTGGAATACGGCGAGGGCGCTGAGCCTGCGGAGTACTATCCCATTGCCGGTTTATCGACTCCGGTGACCAATGATATTCTGGCCGGGTGGAACACGTCCGGTCTCTCCGGCCGGTACACCCTGAGACTCAGGTCAGGGGGAAATAACGAATACAGGCGGACGGTCTTTGTGGCCAATGAAGCCGCCGCCGAGGTAATCAGTCCCAAGGCGGGTGACACGGTGTCGAATATTATCGATATTGTCGCCGATGCCTATTCTCCGGATTTCGGTTATCTTGTGGTCGATTACGGTTACGGCGCGGAACCGACATCATGGTCGGAACTGGCGGTAGTGACCGTCCCGGCCTCGAACGATATTGTCTCCGACTGGCTGGTCGAATCGCTCCCGGAAGGGGAATATACTCTGCGACTCTCGGTTTATTCTTCGAGCAAGCTGGAGATACAAAATGAAATACAGGTCAATGTCCGCTCCAATTTCTCATCCGAAAACGCCTGGAAAATAAATCTCGATGCCGATCCCTCGTTGCTGGCCAACTATGCCGATATCGACAATGACGGTATCAACGAGATCATAGTCGGGACATCCTCCGGTATCAGGATATTCGAGCCCGACGGTACCCCCGATAACGAACACCCGGCCGTGAATATCGTCAATAACCTGGTTGCTCCGCCTGCGGTGGGAAGGCTCGATGACGATGATATCGATGACTTCGTTACTGTCGGCGATAATCCTCCCATGATCTATGGTTTCCGGTCGGGGGAAGGTGATTTCGAATTTCCTCTTGGGCGGACGCCCAATTTCGAGGATTATTCCCAGTCGGAATATGATTTCACCACGCTTTTTCTTAAGGATATCGACGGTGACGGCGTCGATGAGATTCACCTGATCATCGTCAATAACTCTCAGACCGTTACTTATGTGCACGATGCCGAATCGGGATTGATGCTGGCTTTTGATTCAATCTCGGTTTATTTGCCGGTCGATCTGGATAATGACGGTATCGATGAGCTGTACACATATTCCGAATGGAGCGGCATAATCCACCGCAGGGATCATACAGGTAATGTCCTGGATAGTATTGGAATTGAAATGGACGGGGGACGGTTTTTCTGCCGGGGGATGACCGCTTATGATATCGACGGTGATGACCGCCCGGAATTGATCGTTTACGGCAGCTATCGGGGAGCCGGCTACTGGTTGTATGCTTATGATGAATATTTCAGCCTGAAGGATGGCTGGCCGCATTCGATGGGTATCGATGAATTTCTTGTGCCGACAGTACCGGTATTCGCGGATGTCAACCATGACGGGGCGCCGGAATATTTCTGTGTTAATTTCGATGTCAGTTACAGTTATGT
>QNAH01000279.1 GCA_003641425.1 Candidatus Zixiibacteriota bacterium | reverse complement strand
GGTATCTCCCTTGTTTTCAATTATCTCAAGGTACCGCACGAATGCGCCATCATCTGGCACGTAAATCTTGCGTGTAATCTCCAGGGACCGGGTTGTGAATGGGCCTATGGAAATGCCCCTTCCAGCATACTCTTCATGTCCTATATTAAAGGAGGAAAAGGCAGAGTTTGATATGTAACAGTTCAGTCCGCCGCTGGAGTAAAATGCCGTTTCATCATTTCCTCCTATTTCTCCTTTTTTCTGTATGGCCCATTTGAAGCCGTTGTCGTCTGTAAGCTCTACTGGGAGAGGGGGATATTCTGCCAGGTTCAGGTCAGATGTGACAGTCTCTCCTTCCGGGATGGTAACGGGCATATACACGTAACCGCTATAGGTTGTATCATAATATCTCAGTTTTGCTTCTCCGGATGGAATGTCCTGAAACGAGAAACGGCCAGAGGTGTCTGTAAAGTCAGACCATAAACTGCTGCCCTGCACAAGGTAAATGCGGGTGTTTGTCATGGGTGAGCCATCTCTGCCATATAGGACTCCTGATACTTTACCAAGGGGGGGCAGGGTGAGGTCAACAATAGTGGTTTGGCTTTCCACTATGCTGGCAGGCGCTTCTGCTGTAAGATTGGTGCCCTGGGGATGGCTGACTGTAACCTCAACAGTATGGTCCCCTTGGGGAAGCAGAATGATCCTGTATTTTCCGTCCTGGGCCGTGGTTGCCCTGGTGTCATAATAATTATCCACCTCTACCGAGGCCCCTGAAACGGGCTCCCCGGTTACCTTGGTCACAGTCCCTTCAAGTATGCCAGTGTTGGAAAATATAATATCCACTTCACTGGCCCCCTGCTCTTCATTTAGGACACCTGTGAACAGAGGAGAAGTTATATTTGTTGAATAGTTCAGCTTGGCTTCTGACCAGACTGTAAATCCATCAAGAGGAATGCCTATACTGGACCCACCCTTCGTGAGATCTGAGATAAAGCTGTAAGAACCCGTGCTGGTGGTGTGGGCCTTATAGGTCCTGTTGAAATATATGTTTTCACTCTTCAAATAGACATCTGTATATTGTGGAACCAGCGTGGTTCCGTCGCTTGCTGTGACCTGGCCCGTGACCTGGCCACTGAGGGGCGGCAGGGGCTCCAGATCACTCTGTCCTGCTTCAGGTACAGCGAAGTTTTTTATCATTGCAATCTCTTCCAGGCTGAGCCCTGAGATGGCCTCGGGAGGCAACTGGACAAGCCTTTGTGCTGAAGCCTGTGCGCCTTCCCGGGTGGCGTGCTGTGAGACAAAGTGCATCAAGGCAATTGATTCTCCGGGCTGGACTGTCACCTGGTTCCATTTCATGGTGAGGTTGGCATAATCACTGTAGCTCTGGTAGGGCTCAAAGATTACTTCATATGGTCCCAGATCTGCGCCTGGCCCTGACCAGATAAAGGCACACGGGGGCCTTCGACCATCCATGAACGGGTCTCCGTCATAACTGTCATCCAGGGTGACCCAATGGTCCGGAGTATCCGTGCCGGATACCTGAACCTGGTTGTCTCCGCTGCTGGTGGTAATAACCTGCTCGGTTGAGTCACTGAAATCAGAGTTCACCTGGATATCAGCCGTGATTGGGTCTGAAGTGGGATTCGTTATTATCTCCAGGTACCTGGTAAAATAGCCCTCAGCGGGTACATATACCTTTCTGGTAATATTGAGGCCGCCCAGATATTCCTCCCTTACCACGATTTCCCTGTCCAGATCCTCCTGGGTGGGGACCAGGCCGCCGGTAAAGGAATATGTCTGGCCGCCAACTGTTATGGCAAGTGATTCTCCCCCCTTCATGCCGTATGTGGAATAAGTCCTGAAAAGGGAATGGTCCCCGTATTGCAATGTACCATCACCCTGTATATCATATTTCGCAGCGTTGCCGTCATAAAGATCCCTGGGAAGTGTGACGGCATTGTTCTGCAGGATGATGTCCACGGTTACTTCCTCTCCGTGCTCCGCTATCTCTCCCTGGGCCTCGCCCAGAAGCTGCTGGGCTATATCACCTGTTGTCACGGTAAAAGTGCCTACTGCCACGTCGGTGAACGAATAGTAACCTGCCGCATTAGTGGTGGCCGAATATGTCCTGTCGAAGATTGGAGTATAGCTCCTGAGGTTAACCCTCATGTTAGGTGCGCTCGAACTATCTGGCATGAGCACCCTACCGGTTACTGAGCCAAGGCCGATGAGAACCAGATCCTGTGTTATTACCTGTCCCTGGGTTTCTATAACCAGGTCTTCTACTTTTGCCCTCAACTGGCCGCCAAGATATCCACCTTCAGCACTGACAGAGCCACCTGTATATGCATACAGCTTGTATTCTATCTGAGAGCCATATGAAGTCTCTGAAGGCAAACCCTCAAAGGCAAAGGTGCCTGTCTGGTCTGTTAGGATTGTCCAGGACTCTCCGGCACCTTTCAACTTCACCCAGGCATCACTGGCCGGGGTTGTTCCATCAGGTTCATACACTATCCCCTGAATGGTCCCTGTAATGGTAAGTGTGATGGTGATATCCAAGGTTTCTCCTGTCTGGATTGTTCCGGTGTATTTCCCTGACAGGTTTCCTGCCGTTACCCTGGCCACAAATTCCCCTTCGTTTATGTGTTGGACAAGGGCAATTCCATCCGGACCTGTAATTGAAGTGGCCCGTTTATATGTGAAAGCATCTGACACACTTACACTTGCGCCTTCCACAGGATTTCCATCTGCTGTTTGAACTGTAACCACCAGGGTCCCCTGTCCGAGCATTATGATGTCCTGGGTCAGGGTCTGGCCGTGGGTGTCAAGTGAAATGGTGGCCGTTCCTATTGCCCTGGTTAAATCATCCATTGCTTCCAGGGGGTGGGTGCCGAGGCGAAGTATGTCAAAGCGGTAAAAGCCGTTTTCGTCACAGGTAACCCACGAACCACCTGGTGTACTTACCCTTGCTCCGGGAACCACAGTTGTTCCATCCGCCCTGTAAACAGTCCCCTCAACAGAACCATATTCAGCAACTGTAAGGGTGAGTTCCACTTCCTGATTGTGAGAGGTGATCTCACCTTGTTCCGTGGTTCCGTATCCTGTCACGGGATCCTTGGCCTGTATGGCAAAACTGCCGATGAATACGTTATCAAAGGTATAAGTGCCGGTGTCATCTGCCGTAACCTGCCGAGAATCATCCCCCGCATACCTGCTCACCATTGAACTGGCCTGGAATATCAGTTGAGCATTGGAAACAGGGTTGGAGCTGCCGTCCACCACGTGCACGGTGACAGAGCCCTTACCCAGAAACGCGATGGTTGCAGGGACTTCTTCACCTGTCTGCCTGATGGAGGTCTCTGTGAGCCCATAATTGCCAGAAGTGTCAGAGGCAACCATCTCATAGTCGCCTATCTCAACAAGAGGAAATTCAAATTTGCTGTCAGCATCTGTAAAGACCGTCTCAAGGGGTTGATCATCGTAATGACCTTTTGCGTATAACTCCACCTTTACCCCTTCACCTGCCAGGGTCTGGGCATCAGGCATTAATACATTACCTGTTATGATCCCGGCAGCCTTGAGAACAATCACCACATCGTGCAGGTATCCGTTTGGTGCTGTCATGCTCCCCTTATAATACCCCATGAGGTTAGTCCCGGGATCAAGGGCCCTGATGGAGATATCCTTTGGTCCTATTCCCTCCACCATAAACTTGCCCTCTGAATCCGTAACAGCGGTCCCGAGCACATGGTCATACCACATGAGTGTGATATCCGCTCCTGGGGCAGGGGTGAGGTCAGGATTGTACACTGTCCCGGTTATTACACCGCCCCTGACCGTAACAGTCATACTTCCCACATGTGTACCCTGGATATAGGCATTTATTACTGTTGTGCCACCTACAAGGGCGTCCACGGTGAACTGGGCGGTTGTGTGTCCCTCAGGGACAGTCACGCTTGGTGTTACAGTGGCCACAGCCGGATCTTCGCTCTGGAGGGAAATGGCCATGCCTCCGGAAGGCGCAGGAGTTGAGATTTCCAGGGCCAGATCAGCACTGTCCCCTGCCAGAAGTATCTGAGATGATGGCATGGTAACCTGGGGTAGAGTCTGGGCCGTGAGAGTAATCTGTACCGGATCACTGATATTTCCAAAAATATCCCTGGCCGTGGCTTCCACGGTTATGGTATCTCCTTGTGTCAGGCTTTGGGGTATGCTCAGGGTAAAGGATACCAGTGCGCTGTTGTTTGGAGGCGAAATC
>QNAH01000278.1 GCA_003641425.1 Candidatus Zixiibacteriota bacterium | reverse complement strand
CAATCCCCCCTTGAGCGCGCCGAGAATATCAAGCTTGAATGCCGTCGCCGAGACATCGATATCGAGTGTCACCCAGGTCGAGGGAAGTTTCGAATAGCCGAACATAACCGCCAGCACTGTTGCGAATATGATTCCGATCAGAAGCGAACCCCTGATATTTTTCTGCTCCAGCACCACCATCACCAAGAGACCCGCCAGCCCGATCAGCACCGTCGGCGTCAGCTCCCCGGCCGTCACCAATGTCGCCGGATCGGATACCACCACGCCGATTTTGGACAGCCCCATGAAGGTGATAAACAGCCCGATCCCGACCGAAATTGCAAAAACCAGAGAGCGCGGGATGGCATCAACCAGTTTCTGCCTGATCCCGATCAGAGTCAGAAGCAGGAACAGTACCCCGGCCACAAAGACAATCCCCAGCGCGGTTGGCCAGGCCACTTTGTCGCCGAGAACAATCGAGTAGGCGAAATAAGCGTTCATCCCCATCCCCGGCGCCATCGCGATCGGCGTCTTCGAGATCAGCCCGGTGGCGATCGAGGCGATTCCCGCCGCAATACAGGTCACGGCGATAAGCGCCGACCTGTCCATCCCGGCCGCCGCGAGTATATCCGGGTGGACAAAGATGATATAGGCCATGGTCAGGAAGGTGGTCGCGCCGGCCAACACCTCGGTTTTGTTATTGACCGCCTTATTGCCGGCGGACGCGGCGATATTGTTATTTTGGATATTCATAATCATGTCCCTCAATTTAACGGATAGTAATGTATAAGAGATTTGAATCCCTTTGCCAAGTGTAAATTATAGCAGTCATTCCTGCAATCATACTCTGTTATTCCCGATATATTATTTTGTCATTCCCGCAATCATACTCTGCCATTCCCGATATATTACTTTGTCATTCCCGCGAAGGCGGGAATCCAGTTTTTGTGGTGTCGGGTGCGGTGACCCGACACCACTTCGTATATTTTGTTCCGAAAAGCACCCGATGTGCTGTCAGGTCGCCGCACCTGACAGCACAAGTGAATGGCCATTTGGCGTCAAAAATCCATATGTTGTACCGCAATGAGTTAGCGATTCAAATTGGCTTTGTTTTATCGTCTCCGCGTGTTTTTTTCCGCCCTACTATTTTGCCATCGGGGATCTTCTTTTTTATCTCAGGCGGCAGTTGACCGAGGGCGCCGCGTTTTTTGAGGTGCATGAGCATCCGGAAGGCGCGAATCAGTTCGACATCGAGTTGAGCCTGGTAGCTGACAATGCGGGCGGCATAGTCGGAGGTCGGTACCATATCGAGGCGGGCGAGCATCTTTTTGATAAAGCTTTGAATCTCGGTATCCTTTTCGGGGGCGCAACCGGCGTCTCTTTTGTCGGGGAAATAATCCATGACACTGACATATTTGGCGCGGGTGTCGAGTTCGCCGAGGCGTTTTCTGATCTGGGCGGTTTCGGCATTGACGGCACGGCGCGAGCGCCAGATGCAGTCGGCCATGGTGCGGACAAGGTATTCTTGCAGAGCGCCGAACGGAAAGAGTTCATCGAAGAGCGACTGGACTAGATAGTCGTATTCTTGCTGGCTCTCGTTGAGGTGCGGGGATTTGACGACGATATCGCGGGCGAAGAGGCCGTGTTTGACGGCGTTCTGCGAGACGGTTTTTTTGCCTTTTTTGGTCTTTGGCCCGGTGGATTTAAGGGAATTTTTACGGTTGGCATCAATTTGTTTTTGTGATGTTGTCATGATATAAACCTCCATAAATAGAATAATGCTTCTATATATAGTTCCGGAAAGACGATCATCACTGAAATGATGGTCAAATTGTGAGCGGTTGCTTTAGCGGGCGGTAGTGATTATGAATGGAAGGGATTTGCCGGTCATTTACGTACCCACCCGTTGGGTGGGGTACCGAGGTGTAGATTTTATTGCATATCCTTTTTATATTTTTTTGTCATTTCGACCGATACTATCCAATTAATTGTAAGTTCTATAAGTTCTTTTAGATTTGTTAAATCATAATCTTTCCATATTATATAATAGTGAGTAGCATCGTTACCAAGCCATGCTGCACGCTGGGCAACAGTTTTGATATTTGTGTCATCTATTCTCTTAATACATTCAGAAAAATGCAATTTAGTTATTTCTGATTCTTCTTCACCCGTAAATATTAAATAATCTCTTATCAAAAATTCCAATGAACGTCGATAGCCGCAACCACATATTTCTAGTAATCCGTTTGATTCTGCTAATTTTGCTTGATAATATATTTTGCGAAATTTGGATGATATCTTTTTAATAATCGGTGAAAAATCAGGTGGTTTTACAAACGACATTATATCCAGTTTATCCAAATAAAATGATTCACCATATGAATGACTCTTATATAATCCTGAAAAGATCGCCCGACAATCTTTAACAGGACATCTGAAGACAACAAAAATGCGCTCTTCTCTCATAATACTGCGTGGTGCCTCATATGCGCCAATTATCTTGGAATCTATACCATTGCCACAGGCAGGACATTTATCTGGCTTCTGAGTCAGTTTTGTGGATGATAAATTGCCGTTATCTTTATAGTATTTTATTTTTTCCAAATATGTATACCTTATAAAATGCTACTTTGGAAAATTCAGGATAATTAAATTCCTTTTAGCCTAGCTAAAATATTAGGCTTTTTCAAAATTTAGCGGCCGTGCAGTCAATCAAAGATGTCTTGTTCCACTAATGTGATAAGATAAAATATATAATGAAAATGGCAAGGAGAAAATGGAGCGGGTAATAATTTACCCACGGGTCACACGCTCGTGATACTCGCGCAAGACCCGCCGCGAAATATAATTTACGTACCCCCCTGTTGGGTGGGGTACCGGAGTAAGATTTGTCGGGATTTGGAGTGATGAAGATGGATTCCCGCCTGCGCGGGAATGACAAAAATAACGGGAATGACAAGAAAATATGGGAGTGATAAGAAACATTAAGAATGTCGGAACCCGCGGTTTGCCTTCGGCGGCCTTTCGGGATATCGACTTACAATTTCGGCGAATCATCAAGTCACAAAATGGCAAAAGTCCGGAGACTTCTTCCCTGCTAAAGATTGGGATATCGAACGACAATAAAAAAACCCCGCCGATGTTGGCGGGGTATTGGTTTCGCAGATTACCCTATTATAGCATTTTCTCAATTCGATTTGTAATCTATTGTGCCGTCAGGTACAGAGACCTGGCAGCACATGGCGTAAATTTATTCTTCGTTCGATTGTTTGATCTCAGCGATAACCTTCTCGGTAATCTCGCGCGGGACCTCTTCGTAATGCGAGAAGGTTCGGCTGTAAACGCCCTGACCCGAGGTCATTGAGCGCAAATCGACCGAGTAGTTGTACAGTTCGGCCTGCGGGACGGTGGCCCGGATACGGGTATAGCGTCCCTCGGGATCCATGCCGGCGATTTTACCGCGGCGCGACGAAAGGTCGCCCATGACATCGCCGGTGAAATCCTCGGGCACGAGAATCTCGACCTTGCTGATCGGCTCGAGAAGGACCGGTTTGCACTGCATGAAGCCTTCCTTGAAAGCCATCGAAGCGGCGATTTTGAAAGCCATATCGGACGAGTCGACGGCGTGGTAAGAGCCGTAGAAAACGGCCACCTTGACATCGACCACCGGTGAGCCGGACAGTCCGCCGGATTCCATGGCCTCGATAATACCTTTCTCCACCGAGGGGATATATTTGCCGGGAATGACCCCCCCCTTGATTTCATCGGCGAAGACGAATCCTTCGCCGCGGGCGTTGGGCTCGATACGGAGATGGACATCGCCGTACTGGCCGCGTCCGCCGCTCTGCTTCTTGTAGCGATGCTGGATCTCGGTTTTGCCCTTGATCGTCTCACGGTAGGCGATTCTCGGTTTGAAAGTCTCGACTTCAACACCGTAGCGGGAATGGAGCTTACCGAGAATGATTTCAGTATGGGTCGAGCCCTGGGTGAACAGGACGGTCTGTTTAAGGGCCGGGTCGACGATGATGTTGAAGGTCGGGTCCTCATCACGTAGTTTCTGGAGACCGGTGGACAGCTTCTCCTCGTCACCCTTGGCTTTCGGCTTGATGCCGACATCCATGACCGGTTCGGGGAAATCTATATCCGGAACGACCATGGCGGTGTCCTTGGGAGCCAGAGTGTCGCCGCCGGCGGTCGATTTAAGCTTGACAAGGGCACCGATATCGCCGGCGTTGACCGCCTCGATTTCGGAGCGTTCTTTT
>QNAH01000277.1 GCA_003641425.1 Candidatus Zixiibacteriota bacterium | reverse complement strand
GTCACCGATATCATCACCATCACTGTCACCCTGCCCGGCATTGGGGGTGTTGGGGCAATTGTCCAGTGAATTGACAACCCCGTCACAATCATAATCGTTGACACATCCAATTATCCAGCAGTACGGTCCGTTAAAGGCCTGGTTGGTCCCGGGCGGATCGAACAGCCAGTCATAGACGTCTTCCGGATGATCCAGCGAATCGACACAGAATGTCCCCGGTTCATCGATCCGAAAGGCAAATTGCACATAAAGCTGTTCGCCGAGATCCGGGGGCCAGCCGGCGGTGGAAAAAGTGGTGTGGTTGATCGAATCCGGTAGAGTTCCATTCCAGCCGAATCCGAACCACTTGTTCATCCCCGTCCAGAATGAATCAAAACCGTTCAGCATGAGTATCGAGCTGTCATTGTATGACGCTCCGAATGGAATACTGTCGGCACTGTATCCCTGAACATTTCGATGAATAATGCTGGTAATGCTCTCATCAGGACTGTAAAAATAAAGCGGCCAACTGTAACCTACCTGATCGATACCATCATTATTGTTAAGATACATATCAAATGTGAAAGGTGTGCCGACTTCGACAACTCCGGGCTCAAGTTCCGGAGTGGCCTCGACCCGGAAGGTCACAGCATAGGCCGGTATTGCCGTGAGCAGAATGCAAAAAAGGGCCAGAAGCGCGGTGAAATTTTTCATAAGATCCCTCCTTAAGAATATATTCAATTTCCGTATCTGATTTAAACGGTCAGGCAATTACAGGAGGCCTAATATTTGCAGGCTTCTGAAGGTTTTTCTGGCCTGTTTACTGGTCGCATGAGAGTACCGGGTCGGCAGTGCGATATTTGTGCCTGACATGAAATAATTCCCTTATCACATATTATATAAAAATAACCACTTTTTTGTCAAGGAAAAAATCAGGAAGTAAAATTCGAAGCTGAGAAATCTGCACTTCCGGTTGTGAATAATTGATTCCTGGTGACTATATTGGGTGGAGGGGATTCTATCCGTGATTAAAAACCGAGGAGTCTGCCCAAGCGCGGATGCGGCGGTTAACCTGTTGCCCGGCAACAGGCAATGATATTACGAGTGATATTTCGAAAAATAAAAAAAACAATACCATTTTATAATTGTTTATATATATTGATAATTAAGATATAATAGAGCGCAATAATCTATTATTGGGGAACAAATAGCTATACTTTTATGTATAGTAATCATAGAATGTTAAAAGAATTAATAGAAGGGTCTCATAAATGAAAGTGACGGCACTTGAAGAATATGGCTTGCGCTGTATGCTGCTTTTTACTGAAAAGGGAGATAGAGGTCCCCTGACCATACACGAAATCAGCGCCAGTGAAAAACTATCCGTCCCATATGCGGGCAAACTGCTGATGATTCTCAAACAGGCGGGGCTGGTAAGGGCTGTCCGCGGTCGCAAGGGCGGATATGTCCTCACCAAACCCCCGGAACAGATACAGCTAAGAGAAATCTTCGCCGCTCTGGGCGAGCCTTTTTTCGGTAACCATCACTGTCGCCGATATGCCGGCGACAGTGAGATATGTGTCCATGACGACGACTGTAAAGTCAGAAACATGTGGAGTACATTCGACAGATTTATAAGCGGCATTCTCGAAAAAGTGTCGCTGGCCGACCTGGCCAGCGGAAGATTCAACTACTTGGAATCAAAGGAAAATCTCCCCCGGCAGAAGGAATCCGCATAATCGAATTACAGGAATGACAGAAAGGGAGTAAAAATTTAACAAGAATCAGGATGAATTTCATCTTGTATATTTGAGGTAATTAATAATGAATAAATCAGATACAATCTTCGCAATTAAAGATATCCATGTCGAAGTCGAGGGAAAAGAAGTCGTCAAGGGTGTCTCGCTGGATATCAAGCGTGGTGAAAAACATGCTATAATGGGTCCGAATGGTTCGGGGAAATCTTCGCTGGCCAATGCCCTGGCCGGCCACCCGAGTTACTCTATCACATCCGGAGAGGCGTATATCGACGGCAAAAATCTCCTTGAGATGAATGCCACCGGGAGGGCGCTGGCCGGGCTGTTTCTTGGATTTCAATATCCGCTGGCCATTCCGGGTGTCACCGTGGCAAATTTTCTCCGGTCCGCAGTCAAGGCCCGAAACGGCGGCGGTGAAAAGGTGCTGAAGACTTTTCGCAAGGACCTCATGGACAAGTTTAAACTTCTCGAGGTCGACAAATCTTTTGCCACCAGGTACGTCAATGATGGATTTTCCGGCGGTGAAAAAAAACGGCTTGAGATTTTACAGATGTCGGTTCTCAAACCGATTATGGCCATTCTCGATGAAACCGATTCGGGCCTGGATATCGACGCTCTTAAAATCGTCTCTCGCGGTATAAATGATTCGGCACGGGCCGACGGTGGTGTCCTGCTGATCACTCATTACCAGCGTCTTCTCAACTATGTAAAACCGGATCGCGTTCACGTCATGATGAACGGTCGCATTGTCAATTCCGGAGGACCGGAACTGGCGCTAAAACTTGAAGATCGGGGTTATGACTGGCTCAACGCAAATGCGGCCTGAGCGGAGGGAGAATATCAATGAGCGAAACATTATTTAAAAATAACGGTGTCACCGATATCGGCGATAATTATGCCGAAAAATACGGGTTCCATGATCCCGAAGAATATTTTCACAAGGGGGCCAAGGGTCTCAATCACGAAGTGGTCGAGATGATCTCCCGGATGAAAAAAGAACCAGACTGGATGCGTGATTTCCGCCACAAAGCGCTCGAAATTTTTCTGGCGAAACCGATGCCCCGATGGGGTAATACGGAGATTTTGAATTCGATTGACTTCGATAACATTTACTACTATATCAAGCCGATCGAGGTTCAGGGGCAGACATGGGACGATGTCCCTGAATATATCAAAAACACTTTCGATCGACTCGGCATACCGGAAGCGGAAAAGAAATTCCTGGCCGGCGTATCGGCCCAGTATGAGTCTGAAGTCGTCTATCATTCATTCCAGGAAGATCTCAAAAAGCAGGGTGTAATATTCCTCGACATGGACAGCGGTCTGAGGGAACATCCCGAGATCGTCAAAAAATATTTTGCCTCGATCATTCCGGCCAATGACAACAAATTTGCCGCCCTTAATTCAGCAGTCTGGTCGGGCGGATCATTTATTTATGTTCCGCCGGGCATCGATGTCAAAATCCCGTTGCAGGCATATTTCAGAATCAATGCCGAAAATATGGGGCAGTTCGAGCGTACCCTGATAATCGCCGACAAGGGTTCGCGGATTCATTATATCGAGGGGTGCACGGCACCGACATATTCGACCGATTCACTCCATTCGGCGGTGGTCGAGTTAATTGCTCTTGAAGGTTCGTACATAAGGTACACGACTATCCAGAATTGGTCGCACAATATCCTCAACCTGGTCACCAAACGTTCGGTGGCACATAAAAATGCCACCGTGGAATGGGTTGACGGCAATATCGGGTCGCGCCTGACGATGAAATATCCCTGCATCTATCTTGTGGGCGAGGGTGCCAAGGGTGAGATTCTTTCAATCGCCTTTGCCGGTAAAGAGCAACATCAGGATGCTGGCGCCAAGGTCATTCACGCCGCTCCCAACACGAGTTCGAGAATCACTTCAAAATCTATTTCCAAAGGGGGCGGACGGGCGTCATACCGGGGTCTCGTGAAAGTGTATCCCAAAGCCGAAAACAGCAAGGTCTCGGTGGAATGTGATGCTCTTCTGATTGACGATACCTCTCGATCCGATACTTATCCGACCATGGAAATAGATGCCGAAGATGTCAGAATCGAACACGAGGCGCGGGTCAGCAAAGTGGCCGAGGAGCAGTTGTTTTATCTGACCAGCCGCGGCCTGAGTGAAGATGAGGCCCGCCTGTTGATAATCAACGGCTTTATCGAACCGTTTACAAAGGAACTCCCCATGGAATATGCGGTGGAGTTGAACCGTCTGATTGAACTTGAAATGGAGGGATCGGTCGGCTGATGCCGTCAGTTTCCTTGTTGAGGGATTGCAATGACTATAAATACCACAGATAAGAAATATAACAGTAATGTAGAATTCAGGAAAATCGGCAAAAAAGAGCCGAAATGGTTATACAATTTCAGAAAAAACAACTGGCTCGATTTTGACAGCATGAGCCTTCCCGATCGAGTCACACACCTCTGGAAATACACCGATCCGGCTCAATTCATTCCCGAGAGTCCTTACGAGGCGATGAATGAAATGCCCTCGGC
>QNAH01000276.1 GCA_003641425.1 Candidatus Zixiibacteriota bacterium | reverse complement strand
TTTTGCAGGGACCGCGTATTGCGCTGTCATTTTTTAAAAGAAAATGGTTGCCATAACCAGGACAGGGCAATGCCGTTCCTACAACAGATTCCGTCATTTTAGGGGCGGGGTTTCCCCCGCCTTTTCCGAATCCTTTCCTTCTTCCCTCCGAGGACTTTAATCACTTGGCATAAGCCCCTGTAAAATATCCGCTTACGGCAAAATGGGTTTGATACCCCTAATTTAAATATATGGTCAAGTGTGTATTTCCTTGCACGGCAAGAAAAAACGGCAATTAATGACGCATCTCCATATCATTTCTTTCATGTAGGCGGCAGATCCTTTGAAACTCTGGAGATCTGTCAGTATCTGGCCCAGCGTTATAATTTTCATCGTAATTGCCATGAATAGAAAAATAAAACGACCTCCGTACACAATTCATCCTCTACATAAGCGCACGCAATCCCAATCATCACCAATGTTATAATGAAATTGTAAGGGGGGATTACAATATTGAATTTTCAAAGATGTCGGGTTCCGAGAGAATGAGCGAAAGCGAATGAACGAGAAACCCGACCTATGCTTTAAACAGGGATGTCCGCATTCCGCTTCAGAATCCGCCCGTCACAAGCGGTTTTTTAATGTGCGCCAAAACCCCTTCCCACCGAGAGCTTTATTAGTTCAAGTTTGATTCAGGAAATAAATCGCAACGCCACTTGCACATCGGGTTCAAATTATTTATGTTTCAAGTCGATTATTCATGGACTTAATTTAATTTATTTCATAAAGGAGGCCGCCATGTCCGGATGCAAGACTATCCGTACAATCATTATGCTTGCAGGTGTATTATTATTTATCTGCCAGGCATATGCCGCGGAGTTTTCCGCCGATCTTATTCTCACCCAGCCGGGAGACACCGCCGTCGCTAAAATATATGTCCGCGATTATCTTTACCGGGTCGAAAATTTTGAAGGCAACAATAAATTTCTTGCCATCGAAAACCGTCTTACCGACACCACCACCGCTATGGATCCTGAGGAAATGACTTATATAAATCTTGAGGGGCCATCGGGAGCTTTTTCCAATCCTGTCAAGGGATGGGAATACATGAAAAGAAATACTGTGGAAAAGTATCTGGGCGTTGAAACGGTCAACGGTTTCGAGTGCGATCATCATTCCTATGCTTATGAAGGTTCGGAAGAGGCGCATCTGGAATCGTGGAAGTCGAAAAAGCTCGATCATTTCATCAAATACGTGGTCCATTACGGGGCCAGCGGTGACGGCTCGATAGAGATTCGCAATGTTGTCGAGGGGCCGCTTGACGATGCTTTGTTCAAGGTACCCGACGGCTACACGAGGGAGAAAACGGCCGATGAAATCGAGATGGAGCGTCCGGCAGTAAGCGGTAAAGTATCGTCATCCGCCCCGGTCGGCAGGCGTCTTGTCCCCGGCGGTGAATTGATTGTCAAGGTGGACCCGGAACTGTCCACGCGCGTCGTGTTGAGTAATCTTATCAAGGACACTTCGGTATGCCATGTTCATCTTTATAAAAACGGCCAGAAAATCGAATTGGGAAGTCTCCCGGAGCCGGAGGATGAAGCATTCGTCCTGACGTATAAAGGTGATCGCAAGAAACCGATGTTCGGCATGCAACACCGGGCCGACGAGGTTCGGGTCATGCTCGACAAGGGGCGTGTCATGGCGACCGTGTTTAACGAATACTCGTCTTTTGATAATGAGAAGAAGACGCAGTATTACATTTCCGGCGTCGGGCAGGGTATTTCCGGAATCGAGGGGCGTCCGATGCACCTGAAAATTATCGGTGACAGCCCGGCCGCTGAAATATCCAGTGTAAAGATCCATGCTTACGAGCGGCAGTATGTGGAAGGCAGTGAACAGAAGACCACCTTTGAAAAGCTCGAGTTCGATCTTAAAAACGGTGAAGAAAAATTGCTGAAATATCCGATAGATACAAAAGTCAATTGTGTAAATGTCGGGATCGATGAGAATGGCGGCATCAAACTGTTCCTGGTCCAGCCGGAGTAATAGATATTCTGGTATAGCATTTAATCTGTGTCTTGCATAAGTTATTAGCCATTGCAGGGTCGGGGTTTATCCCCGCCCGCATTTATTTTATTGTCATTCCAGCGCATCAGGGAATCCGTTTTTTTCGCCGTATCTTTCTTCCTCCCCTCTATGAGGGGGATGCCTGAAGGCGGGGTGTATTATTTTATTTCGTCCTCATTATTTCTCCGCACCCATTGAATCAAACGTACAAAAATTAATTTCATCACCGATTTTGGAGCGATTTTTCTAACGATTCTGTAACGATTTTCGGCCGAATCGGGCAAAAATCGCCAAAATATTCGTTGTACTATTGTATTGCTCATCATGTTACAGACATTCGGTTTTGTTTTGTCGTATGCGCGCGTGTTTGTATCACATTTTTTCTGGTGATTTTTACACCGCATCTGCACCATCCCGAATTCTTTTAATATAATAATCGCCATAATACATCCCTTATGTGCCGTTTCTACAATACGCCCTGCTCCAGATCATCACCGATGTTGTAGTAAAATTGTACGCTGGAATGATATTTGAATTAATTGCAGGTCAGTTTTACACTCCCGGCATTTCATGCGAAGCATGAAAAAAATATTAAGCGACATTGAAGATGGCAGGAGTTCCCGCGAAACGCGGGATCTTCGTCCGGAGACTCCTTCCTTACAAAAACTATTTTTATGGAAAAATTGCGGTCAAGGGAAGTGTCATTTGCAATTAAGGTCTGATATCATTGCAATTTTATAAGTCCCTTCTTGAGAGGGGATTCAAGGGTGTGTAAACCAGACGGCGAAATAAAGTAACACACCCCGCTCTTCAAAGACTCCGGGCACCCCTCTCCAGAGGGGAAGAAGAAAGGATTTAGACCGGGGATATTTCAGGCATATTCAAGCGCCATGCGTTATATATCACAAAGTCGAAAGGATAACGAACGCGCCATTAATTCGCTTCCGGCCGCCGCGACAAAAACCTGCAACTTTTGGGCGGAAATACGTTATATTATTGGTAATGAAAAAAACCAGAGAGATCATTCTCGAGAAGGCCTGCCTGATCGGGCTGGCCTGGAAATCGATGCGAAAAAGCGATGTCGAGGCATCACTGGCCGAACTGGCCGAGCTGACTGTCTCGGCGGGCGGCGAGGTCGCCGACACGGTCGTGCAGAGCCGCCCCCCCGACCCGAAATATTATATCGGCAAAGGGATGGTGGAGCGCCTCAGGGAGCAATTCGCCGACAACAGCGTCAACCTGGTCATATTCGACGATCCCCTCTCCCCCGCCCAGCAGCGTAATCTTGAGGACACGCTCGATGTGAAAGTGATCGACCGCTCGATTTTGATTCTCGATATATTCGCCCTCCATGCCCGTACCGCCGCGGCCAAACTCCAGGTGGAACTGGCCCAGCTCGAATATATGCTTCCCCGTCTGACCCGCGCCTGGTCGCATTTTTCCCGCCAGTACGGGGGTGTCGGAATCGGCTCGAAGGGTCCCGGTGAAACCCAGCTCGAGATCGACCGCCGGCAGGTGCGCAAGAAAATCGCACAATTGAAAAAGGAGATCGAAAAGCTGGGCAAACAGAGAGCGACCCAGCGCAAGGGCCGGCAGGATTTGTTCAAGGTCTCGTTTGTCGGATACACCAATGCCGGGAAGTCGACCCTGTTCAACCGGTTAACCCGCTCGGAAGTGTCCACCGCCAACGCCCTCTTTACGACCCTTGATTCGACCACCCGGATGATGTCATCGGGCTACCCGGAAAAGATAATTTTCACCGACACGGTCGGTTTTATCAACAAATTACCGCATCAACTGGTGGCCTCGTTCAAATCGACCCTCGAGGAGGTCAGCTATGCCGATCTGCTTCTTCACGTGGTCGATTTTTCCGATCCCAATCATGCCGAAAAAATCGAACACACCTGCCGGGTGCTGGGCGAAATCGGCGCCGACAAGGTAAACAGCCTGTTGATTTACAACAAGATAGATAGACTTGATGATTTACCGTTAAACAACGGTTCCCGGGACGGCGCCTTCTATGTCTCGGCTCTCGAGGAAACCGGCCTGGATGATCTCAAGGGTTGCCTGTCGGAATATCTGCAAATCTTTTCACAAAAACATCTTAAGTTTTAATGTTTTCCTGCCGAAAAATAAAGTAAATACCTGAAAAAGGGTGATATGGCTAAAAAGATATTAATAGTGGATGACAATCCGAATATGTCAAGTCTTCTGGT
>QNAH01000275.1 GCA_003641425.1 Candidatus Zixiibacteriota bacterium | reverse complement strand
TGAATCGACACAAAACTCTGCCGTCTGTCCGGCCGTAGCTTTAATATTGAATTCGAATTCGAATCTGGTTTCAAGCGGCGAGCCGGATGGCATTCCGTTCATACCGCCTCCCGACCATACGATGGTATCGGCCCCGACCCCGTCCCAGGCACCCGGATAACCGTTATCGGCCCGGGTCCAGAACATGTTGAGAAGATTCCACCAGAGACTGGTCGACTCAAAACCGTTGACACCTTCGTAATGGATTATATTCCATGTGTCGATATCTCCGGTCATATAAAAAGTCAGGGGCAGACTCATACCCGTCCGATCATTGTCGGGATTATCCATCCTGATTTCGACCACGAAATTCTCGTTGGCGCTGATCGCCGCCTTTCCGGCATCATCCCACAAATAAGCCGGATCTATATAAGGTTCGATAGTCGCGGCCCCTGCGGTGCCCCATGCAAACGCTATGATAGCGAATATAAGTATTAAGGATATATATCCTGTTTGACGCATTGTTTTCCTCGAAATATGTACACCTGTAATACAAAGGTGAGTAAATCTGAAAATCTTGCCTTTACATTTTCATTTTCGGTCGCTTTTTTCTTGTCTTGGTGTCAGACCATTTACAAGACCAAGCGGCAAGTAAAAATATATACAAGCAGTAGTAGCTGGCTTTTTTATTCTGCCTGAATATATGCCCGTTTGCCGTATCTGTCAAGCACAATGACCGGCATAGTCAATTAAAACAACGGCTAATACTGTATGAGAGTTTGACAAAAAAGAATAAAACTCCATACTCCAAATAGACCATATATTAACAAACCGGCAAAATGAACATGTGTTCAAAAAAACTTATAATATTCCCGAAAGATGTATCATTTAACCGTGCCGATGGTGCCGATATATGTTGGAACACTGTTAATTGGCTGGATAATACCTGCCTGATAATGACGGCAGATAGACGTCTATCATCACTCAACTTCAACAAAATTATTATGTAAACATTGTTATTTGTTAAAATATAGTAACTTAGAAATTTCACGAATATGGAACTCTGTTAAGTGCACGTGGTATAATTCTAATTACAAAACTTGACAAAATTAAAAAATGATATATTTTTATCGATTGTTTGTTGTACATGACAATATTTTGTTATTAGATTGAAAGATGATATCGGTTCAAAATTTAACCAAGTATTATGGCCCGACATTGGCTGTCGATAATGTTTCATTTGAAATAGAAAAAGGCACCGTTGTCGGATTCCTCGGTCCGAATGGCGCCGGAAAAAGTACCACCGTCAGAATTATTACCTGCTACCTCTCCCCTTCCTCCGGTTCCGTTACTGTTGATAATAATGACATCATGACCGAATCGCTCGAAATCCGCAAGAAAATCGGATACCTTCCGGAGAGTGCGCCCCTTTATCCTGAGATGAATGTCGTCGATTATATCAAGTTTATGCGCGAGATGCGTCGGGGCAGCACCTCACCCAATGGCAAAAGAATTAAAGAAGTTCTTGATATATGCGGTTTGGGCGGGGTCGTCGGGAAACGTATCGGCGAACTTTCCAAGGGATACCGCCAGCGTGTCGGCCTGGCCCAGGCGCTGGTTCATGATCCTGAAATTTTGATCCTCGATGAGCCCACGGTCGGTCTGGACCCTAATCAGATTATTGAAATCCGTAACCTTATCAAGGAACTCGGTCGCGAAAAAACCGTAATCCTCTGTTCGCATATTCTTCCCGAGGTCGAAGCCACCTGTAACCGGGTGCTGATCATTAGTGAGGGCTCGATTGTGGCCGACGGTACCCCGGATGAATTACAGACATCATTCGAAGGGAAGACAAAAATTTCTGTTCAGATCAAGGGTAATATCGATACCCTCGATGAAAAACTTCTTAGACTGGAGGGAATCGAGCGGATTGTCAACAGCAAACCTCTGGGAAGTGACATTCTGGAGATAGATCTGGAAGCGGTCAAGGATATCGATCCCCGTGAAAGTATTTTTAACTTATGCGTCGAGAATAAATCGATTCTGATGGAAATGAAACGCGAGCAAACCTCTTTAGAGGATATATTCAGAAAACTGACCAGGAAGGATATGTGAGATGCATCAGATTCTGACCCTGGCAAAAAAAGAATTCCGCTCCTATTTCGACTCTCCGGTCGCTTATGTGGTCATTACTCTGTTCCTGCTTATTTCCGGATGGCAGTTTTCGACTACCTTATTCTTGAGCAATACTGCTGATCTACGCACCCTGTTCGGAATCATCAGGTTTATTCTCTTGTTTTTTATCCCGGCTCTGTCGATGCGTTTGATCTCAGAAGAAAAACGGCTGGGCACCATTGAACTGCTGATGACCTTGCCCATCAAGGATTGGCAGCTGATTCTGGGTAAATTCCTGGCGGCATACTTGCTGGTTATCATCACCATTTTGCTGACCCTGGTGCATTATGTTACCATTGCGTCGCTGGGCGAACCCGATTTCGGCGCCACCGTCGGCGGCTACCTGGGACTGATTCTGGTCGTTGGTGTCTATCTGTCGATCGGAATTTTTACATCATGTCTGACTCATAACCAGATCGTCGCCTTTATTGTATCCTTCGTGATAATTTTTATCTTTTTCATAATAGACAAAGTGATAATCTTCTTCCCCGGTTTTATTGGTAATCTCCTTGAATTTCTGTCCACCGATTATCATTTCAATAATGTTGCCCGGGGTGTTATCGATACCCGCAACCTGATCTATTATGCGACCATGATGTTCTTGTTTTTGTTTTTGGCGGTGCAGTCACTTGAAAGCAGGAAATGGAAATAAAATGGGTAAGAAAGAAGTCAAAACAAAATCGACTGCAGGATTGCTTATTGTAATAATTGTCGCAATACTGGTAATAATCAACCTGATCTCTCTTAATCTTTTTTCGAGAGCCGACCTGACAGACAATAATATCTATTCGCTGACCGATTCCTCCCGTGAACTGGTCGGAAGCCTGAACGATCGGCTGACCATCAAAGCCTATGTATCCAATGATCTCCCCGCCCCGCATAACAACGATGCGCGTTATATAAAGGATCTGCTCGATGACTACAAAGCCTATTCGCGCGGTTACCTGCATTATGAATTTATCGACCCGGTTAAGGACGACAAGGAAGAAGAGGCACAGGGCTACCGTGTCCCGCCGCTGCAGTTCAATGTTTTCAAAAACGACAAGACCGAATTTATCAAAGGTTATAAAGGACTGGTTGTTTTGTACGGCGATAAGCACGAGACCATTCAATTTGTGGAAAATACCTCCAATCTCGAATATGACCTTTCACGTGCCATCAATAAGCTGACTCAGACAAACATACCGTCAATAGCATTTACCTCCGGTAACGGCGAACCGGACATGTCCTCGGGGCTGAACTGGGCCAACCAGCTGCTTCAGAAAGAATACCGGGTACAGTATCTGAATCTTGATGATCTGAAAACAATTCCGCCGGAAGTCAAAGTGCTCTTTATCGTCTCCCCCAAACAATCTTTCAGCGACTGGGAACTGTACGTGATCGATCAGTTCCTGATGCGCGGCGGCCGACTGGTTTTCCTGGTCGATGGTTTCAATGTCGATATCCAGAACTCGATGGCCACCCCGATTGAAAACAATCTTGACAGCCTGATGTATTTCTACGGCGCCGGGGTTAAGAAAAATCTGGTCATCGATGCCCAGTGCAAGATGGTCCCGGTGATGAGAAATATGGGCAATTTCCAGATGCAAAGCGTTGTTCAGTACCCCTTTTATATTAGTGTCCAGAATTTCAATGAAGACAATCCGATTGTTAAATCGATGAAATCATTCGATATTCTGTTCGCCAGCTCGCTTGATTTGAATCCGAATCTCGATGCCGGAACCGAACGCCAGATACTCTTTACCACCTCGGAACAATCAGGTACAAGAACCGTACCGGTCGATATATCTCCGGAGAAAAAATATTACAAAGAAGACTTCAATCAGAAAAATCTGCCGTTGGCCGCAGCCCTGACCGGACATTTCGAAAGTTATTTTAATGACCGCGATATTCCCGAATACACCGGCATGGATACTCTGAACACTGCCCCGATTCCCGAAAAAATCGACCGCGTCGATGACGGCCGGATCATCGTGGTCGGCAACGGAACATTTATAACCGACGACAATCGCCGTAACAACAACGCCTTTATTATCCTGATGAATATCGCCGACTGGATGACTCAGGACAAAGGATTGATCTCCATACGATCCAAGCAGGTGACCGGGAGAATGCTGAAGGTTACCTCTGATGG
>QNAH01000274.1 GCA_003641425.1 Candidatus Zixiibacteriota bacterium | reverse complement strand
TAGCGCGGAAAAATGTGATGTTGAAACATGCGCATACGACAAAACAAAACCGAATGTTTATAATTCAATGAATGCGTGCATAGTACAACGAAAAAAATCGTCATTTTCGGCAAAATCAGCCGAAAATCGTTACTGTTTCTATAGAAAAATTGCCGCGGACAGGGTGGCATTCTCAAACCGGTTTTGTCAAAAACTGTGTTTTGGGATATGGAAACTGCCACTCTCCTTTTCTTTATCCCCTCCGGAGAGGGGTGCTCGCAATCCGGCGAAGATGGATGGAGGACGGGGCGTGTAAACGAATCTATCTCAATCCGGCGTGTGTCATCCATAACGGCCCCGCGCTGTTTTGGAAACACAAACTTCTCATCAAAAATGAATTGCAGAATCAAACATATTAAATTGGGGGTAAATAATCCATTTGAATGTAATTGAAAGTCATCTATGGCCTTACGCAAAGTTCAGGATAAATATGCCGGAGTATTCGGATGTACAAACTGAAGCGCCAACAGCTAATAAAAATGAAAATAAAAATTATCTTGTCAAACCGTCTTAATTGCTTAAATTGCCCCAATATTTTTTACTGAACGGGAGATATGCAATGCAGCGATACTTGACAAACAGACGAATGACAATAGCCATCCTGGTTATTTTCGGATATTTGATTTACGCCATGGCTTTCGGACAGCATGATACCGAAGCCGTTCCGGATACGGATACAATCACGCAGCAGGTCGATTCGGTCCCGGCCGGGCTCGAAACCGATCCTGCCGGCGATATATCTCATGAAGAACCTGCCGAAGAAGCGACTCACGGGGAAAGCGGCGGCGAAGAAGAAGCGGCCGGGCACGGATCCAACGAGGTGGCCGATGTTCTTTTGGGTCTGATCGTTATTCTCCTTGCGGCCAAACTGGGCGGCGATGCCTTCGAACGCTTCAAACAGCCGGCTGTATTGGGCGAACTGGTGCTGGGGATGGTGATCGGTAATATCGCCCTGGTCGGTGTCGATTTCTTCGAACCGTTCAAATACAGTCTGACTCTTGAGGTGCTGGCCGAAATCGGCGTTATCATCCTGCTGTTCATGGTCGGTCTGGAATCCTCGGTGGCCGAGATGATGCGGGTCGGTGCGGCCTCGTTCATGGTGGCCACTTTCGGCGTGATTGCCCCGTTTTTCCTCGGTTGGGGAGTCTCGATACTCTTCCTGCCCGAACACTCAGTCTATGTCCATATCTTTATCGGTGCCACCCTGACAGCGACCTCGGTCGGTATAACGGCCCGGGTATTGAAAGATATCGGGAAAATAAGAACGCGCGAGGCCAAAATTATCCTCGGCGCGGCCGTTATCGACGATATCATGGGTCTGGTCATTCTGGCCGTGGTAACCGGGGTGATTACCGCGGCGAGCAACGGCGGAACCGGTATCAGCTCATTCGAAATATTTTTTATTATTGCCAAGGCGGTCGGTTTCGTAATCGGCGCCATTGTCATCGGACAGTTTCTCATGCCTCACATTTTCAAGGTTGCCGCGAAATTCAAAGTATCCGGGGTATTGGTTTCGTTGGCCCTGATGGTTTGTTTTTTACTGGCTTTCCTGGCCGATTTCATCGGCCTGGCCCCGATTGTCGGCGCCTTTGCGGCCGGCCTGATTATGGACAAACTATATTACAAGGATTTCACCGATCGCGGCGAACATCATATCGAAGAGCTGATCGAGCCGATCAGTATCTTTCTGACCCCGATATTCTTCGTCCACATGGGAATGAATGTCGATTTAAGCACGTTCGGTAACACCAGCATCCTGCTTTTCGCCGGCGTTATGAGCCTGGTCGCCATTGCCGGTAAACAGGTCTGTTCTCTGGCCATTTTCGACAAAACCATTAACAAGATTTCTATCGGCCTCGGTATGATCCCGCGCGGCGAGGTCGGTCTGATCTTTGCCGCCATCGGCTCCAAACTGGTACTCGACGGTGAGAGAATTATCGATACCGGAACATATTCCGCTGTTGTGATTATGGTCATGGTGACCACGCTTGTTACTCCGCCGCTTTTGAAAATCTCTCTCCTCCGGGGCGATAAGAAAAAACAGGCGCAGACATCAGCAAAGAGCTGATGATGCTGATATAGATTCGAAGGCCGATACATCCGTATCGGCCTTTTCTGTCTTCTGTCATCTCTCTGTATCCCCGCAATAAAAAAAGCTCCCGGAAAGCCGGGAGCCTTGATAGAAATAACTTCCGTCGCTTTAGAACATATTATACTTAAGCGAAACCTGGTAATTCATGGTCTCTTCTCTACCGGAGATAAAGTTGAATCCATTGAGAATCATTTCCGGATTGATATGGGTGTCAATGAACAGATTGCCCCAGTGGAAACCGGCGCCGATATAGACGGTATTTTCGACATCACTATACTTGTACTCATTGGTAAATGCCGGATCCCCATCGGTATAATAATCGGCCGGGTAATCGTATTCATTCTTTTGATTCACCCAGTATGAGGTCGCACCCATGCGCAGGTCCATCCAGTCAAAAACGACCGCATCGATACCGATTTTGAAGTACGGCAGAGTGAGCCAGGTGTATTTGTATTCACGGCTTTCCCATTCGTCATCGACCAGATCTTCGTAGGTGTCCGTCTCATTTACAAATTCGATTCCGAAATCACCAATAGCCATAATACCGGCGGCCGGAGTGTAGTTCAAGCCGAGACCGGCGTCAAAAGTAATACCCTTGTATTCATCCTGGTCGGTGACCACACCAAAATCCTCGGCCAGCTGCCAATCGTCGTATTCCTTGCCGGCAAGTTTCCAGTATTCAAATCCGCCATGAGGAACCAGTGTAATCTTTTGATCGACCTCGTGGAAATAGCGGCCTCTTAAATGGAACATCATATTGCCATCCGGCTCGGTTCTGTCATGTCCGTTGAATCCGGTATTTGTCCAGCTCAGAAGCGCCAGGCCGGCGGCCAGATCAAGTTTGCCGTCTTTCATTGTCAAACCGAAGTCGAACGAATAGGCGTCGGTTTTTTCCTCAGTCAGATCCGGTAACCCATTATATGTATAAAGGGAATCGACATCATGTGTACGGGCCCCGTGCAGGTACTCAAAATGAAATCCGAACTTGTTATCACCCAGCATGCGCGAATAAAACAGGTCGATACGGTGGTTATCAAGCGGCGTATAAGAAAAATTAGCCAGATCGTACGGGAATTCAGGATTCGGCTGTTTGGTGGTGAAATACAGGCCCATAACAAATGGTTTCTTCTCGCCGAATTTGTAGTGAACACCAACATCAGTGAATAAATAACTGCCGTTTTCCTTGTCATAATAGTAATAGTAATACTCGCCAAATTCACCGATAGCCATTTCCGGATAATCATAAATGGTCGATGGGAAAAGCCAAATATTGTTGTCATCATGAATGACCATGTTGGCGTCGCCCATTGTCAACGTTCTGGTCTGGGTCGCGAACGCCGCACTAAAGGCAAACAGCAACAAGAACATTGATAAAATTAGCACTCTTTTCATAACTACATCCTCTCTTTATAAAAAATGATCCTTCCATGATCAAAATATTGATCAGTTCAACAAATTGCGGTTGTATTTCACCTCCTTCCAAGATATAACTATCATATATGGAATGAATCCCCTCTCCTAAAATATTGATGCCAATAAATATATTTTTGGGGAAGCGTCAACAAAAAAAATAAATTTATGAAGATTATTTCCTGAGGATGTCTCAAAAACGGATTTTATTGCATAAGTATTATGCATACGCACAATATATTGTATATTAAATAGAAAATCCGGTCTGTTTATAGCAGACCGGATTATTGAATCTTATATTATTTAATTATTTTTTATATGTACGATTAGTACGCTTGCGGGCAACACGACGGGTTCTTGTCGTTCTCCGGTTCGAAGCCGCTTTCATGGTTCGGGTCTTTCTTGCGATCTTGCGAACCTGCTTACGGACCGTCGATTTCCGAGCTGTGGCTTTCTTCACGGTGCGCTTTTTTGGTGTCGCTTTTTTAACCGTTCTCTTTTTCGGGGCGGCCTTTTTCACGGTGCGCTTTTTGGGTGCCGCTTTTTTAGCCGTTCTCCTTTTCGGAGCGGCTTTCTTTATAGTGCGCTTCTTCGGTGTCGCTTTTTTAACCGTTCTCTTTTTCGGGGCGGCCTTTTTCACGGTGCGCTTCTTCGGTGTCGCTTTTTTGACCGTTCTCTTTTTCGGTGCGGCTTTTTTCACGGTGCGCTTCTTCGGTGTCGCTTTTTTAACCGTTCTCTTTTTCGGGGCGGCCTTTTTCACGGTG
>QNAH01000273.1 GCA_003641425.1 Candidatus Zixiibacteriota bacterium | reverse complement strand
TTGGAGATGAAGAATTCCCCTTAGTTGATGAGCCCCTTACTTTACATGTAAATCATCCTGATATCAATCCCATCACCAATTTTACCAATGAAGAGGGAGAAGTCTATTTTGAATTCGTACTTCCCACGGGAGATTATTCCAATTTAGAAATTACAATCGATTATAATGGTCAAATGTACGGTGTGGCAGCTGCCGATAATATGGTGGAAATTTCAGTGGCTCGACCTGCGGCAATTCCCTTCTGGGTCGTTTATATCGTGTTAGCTTTTGTCGGATTCATTGCTATTGCGATAACCGTCCAGAAAAAGGTGATTGAACCCCGAAGAATGCATTTCACCGATTTAGTAATGTCGTCAGCCACCATTTTTGAGGACGCCATCAATATACAGCACGTCATGGTTATATACAAGAGTTGGGGGACTTCTATTTTCTTTAAGTCATTTGCAGAGGATACATTCGATCCAGATTTAATCAGCGGTTTCCTTTCGGCGGTTCAATCATTTGGGAAAGAATTGAAAACTCAGAATACTCTTAATGAAATGTCATATGGAGATAAAATATTACTCTTTGCTGATGGTGAATATATCCGAGTTACGTTGGTGTTAAGTAAAACTGCTTCCCCCTTCCTTAAACGAAACTTATCTAAGTTTGTTAACGTATTTGAAGTTAAATTTAAGGATAAATTGAGCAAATGGCATGGAGAACTCAGTGTATTCCAAGGAGCAGAGGATTTAGTGGATGAAGTGCTTAAAACCTCGGTTATTTTACCGCACCGATTTAATCCCGAAATTAAACCTCCAAAGGATCTTGATAGAGCATTAACCAAACAAGTTCTTTCTATCGCTCGCACTTTAGTGGATGAGGAAAGACCATTCTTATTCTTAGCCCAATTATTACAGAAAGTTTTAGATGAAACCGGCAAAGAAGCTCCTGAAATTATTCTTTCTATCACCGAACTGTTGGATAAAAAGGTTCTCGTTCCAATTAAAATCGAGCAGATAGAAAAGCCAGAGATGACAGAAGATCAAAAACAAGAGCTGCACGCACGTGTGTGGCAAATTCCTAATATATCCAACATTGAGAAGGAAGAAATATTTGAACAGCTTACTCAACTATCTGAAGCAGAACGCGAAGTGGCTTTAAGTTCCTTACTACAAAAGGTTACCATCACCTCAGAATATACCAAGGAAGAATATGAAATTCCTAAATTTGACAATGAAAAAGCAGCTCGAAAAGAAATTAAGAGTTTGATCAAAAAAGGTAAACAAGCTTTGAAGGATCAAGAGTATGATGAAGCACTTAAGCATTTCGAGTTTGCTGAAGTGATTGCTATTCAATGGAATTTCAAGGATGTCATTAAAGAACTTAACGGCACAATCCTTTCGACTACGGTTTCTAAAGAACGAAATATTATTAAAAAAGCAAAGAAACAAGCACGTAAACATGAAAAAACGAAAGAATATGATGAAGTTGCCGTATCCTATCAAGAAGCTCTTGATGCGGCTCATCGTTTATTCCAATTAGGTTTTCAAGATGTTGAAGAAGAGATTAGATATCTCACTCATAAGGTAATGGGAACCAAGAAAGAAATTGGGGAAGTATGTACAAACGAAGATTGTATTTCTGGAGAAGTAATTACTGCATCCAGGAAAAAATTGCTGAAGTATTATAATAAACATGAAAAGAAATTGACATATCAAGAAAAACTTGAAATAATAACTCGAATTGCAGTCATCTCAAATTTACTTTTCAAATTTGGTAACGCCTCAGAAATCAAGAATGTTAAATTATATCAAAAGAAGCTTGATAATCTGAAAAAATCCCTTTCCAAAGAGTCGGAAGCCATTCAGAAAGAAATCCAAGAAAAACGAGAGATATTACAAGAAATGGATCATGAGCTTGATAAATTGATTAGGAATGCGTTGTTGGATGAAAATTTCTTGGAAGCCATCTTCCTGTATCAAAAACGGATAAACATAGCGTATACTCTGGGAAATATCGATCAAGCAGTATATTTGGTTGGGCAAATTCGAGCCAAACTTGAGAAAGTTCCTTATCTTTATGATTTACTGGATGAATATAAAAAGAAATTGGTAGCAGCTGAAGAAAAGCAAGATCTGGCTGAAATTCAACAGTATAAGGAAATTTTACAGTTGTTACGCGAAATGATGTTTGATTTTTACAACTACTAATTTTTATTTATTTCCACATTTTTTTTCCTTCAAAATGGAAAATTTTAAGAAATTGTTGATTTATTCGAAAAATTTTTTACAAATGCCCTCCTTTTATTCTTGTTCATGAACAGTGGAATAGCCTCTGTTACTTTCTTATTTTACAAAATTTTCTAATCCCTAAATAACACAATTAAAAGGTGTTCAACTATCTCATACAACCTCGAAACCCTTAAAGTTATTGATAAAATCCGCTTCGGACTCTTGTCGCCCGAAGAAATTCGTAAAATGTCCGTCGGCCGTATAATCACTGCTGATACATACGATGAAGATGGTCTTCCTATTAAATCTGGTCTAATGGATCCTAAATTAGGAACAATTGAGCCAGGAACTAAATGTGCGACTTGCGGCAATAGAGTAGGTGCCTGCCCGGGCCATTTCGGACATATTGAATTGGCTCGCCCAGTAGTTCATGTTGGACATGCCAAATTGCTCCTCAAAATTCTTCGAGGCATATGTCATGAATGTGGCCGTGTTCTTCTCACCGATGAGCAAATCGAAGAATATTACGATCGTCAAGCCAAATACATTGAAATTTTTGAAAAACCCGATGAAACCCTTATCGGAGAAATCTTCAAAACTGCGCGCAAAACCAAAGAATGCCCCCACTGTGGAACAGAAAAGCAAAAAATTACAATTGAAAAGCCCACTACATTTTATCGGGGCGGTGAACGCTTAACTCCTGTGGATGTGCGCGAATTATTGGAAAAAATTCCCGAAAGTGACTATGGTCTTTTTGGAATCAATCCAGAAACTGCTCGTCCAGAATGGATTATTTTAACCGTTCTTCCAATTCCACCTGTTTGCGTTCGACCTTCAATTACTCTTGATAGTGGAATTCGTTCAGAAGATGATTTAACTCATAAATTGGTGGATGTAATTCGAATTAACCAACGATTGCGGGAAAACATTGACGCAGGCGCACCACAATTAATTGTGGAAGATTTATGGGAACTATTACAGTATCATGTCACTACTTATTTCAACAACGAAGTAAGCGGAATACCTCCAGCCAGACATCGTTCAGGTCGTGCCTTAAGAACGTTGACTCAACGATTAAAGGGTAAAGAAGGGCGGTTCCGTTCTAATCTTTCTGGGAAACGTGTGGATTTTTCTGCTCGAACAGTCATATCCCCTAACCCGCATATTTCACTTAATCAAGTAGGGGTTCCTTATAAAATTGCGAAAATTTTGACCGTTCCTTCATATGTAACCGAATTCAATATTGAGGAAATGAAACAAGCCGTTCTAAACGGACCTCATACTCATCCTGGTGCAAATTACATCATTCGTGAAGATGGACGGCGAATTGATCTTCGTTTTGTCAAAAATCGCGAAATGGTGGCTTCTACTATCAAACCTGGATTTATTATTGAACGGCATTTACGTGATGGTGACTTAGTTTTATTCAATCGACAACCTTCATTACACCGAATGTCTATCATGGCTCATGAAGTTAAAGTTATGCCTGGGAAAACCTTCCGTTTATCATTGGTTGTATGTCCTCCCTATAATGCAGATTTTGATGGGGATGAAATGAATTTGCATGTGCCTCAAAGTGAAGAAGCCCGCACAGAAGCAGAATATCTTTTAAAAGTCCAAGAACATCTTATTTCACCTCGATACGGCGCTCCCATTATCGGTGCCATTCAAGATTTTATTTCCATCGGTTATATATTTACACGGAATGAACGTTCACCTGGAGTTCCAAACGTGTTTAGTCGTAAAGACACCTTTATGCTTCTTTATTGGGGTAATGTCTTTCGGCGAAATCCGACCTTTTCTATTGATGATTTAGATCCAGTTAATCCCGATGATCCCCTTGAAGAATGGAAATATACTGGAAAGGAAATATTCAGCTGTATTTTACCCCATGATTTAAATATGGAAATCAAATCTAAATTCTATCGCGAAGAAGAAGGAATGACAATTGGTAGTGATGGATATGATGTAATTAGGAACGGAAAAATGATTTCTGGTGTAATTGATAAAAATTTAATGGGAGACGGGAAATCCACTAGCATTTTACATCGTATTATCCGGGATTACGGGCCAATCCGTGGAAGGCAATTTTTGG
>QNAH01000272.1 GCA_003641425.1 Candidatus Zixiibacteriota bacterium | reverse complement strand
CATTTCCAGACCGCGTGTCGCCTTTTTCAAATCCTTATTGATATTCAGCGCCTTCTGGAAATTCTCAATGCCTTTCTGCCAGTTAAACTTGGCACGGTGCAGGTAACACACGCCCAGTTCATAATATAGATCGACAAAATCAGGATTTCTGTCGATCTCGCGTTCAAGAAAATTAATACGTTCGTTTATATCATTTTCCGTAAGCCAATCTGTATAAATCAAAAAGCGGTTAAAATAAGCTGTCTTTTCCTGGCGCTGTTTTTCCTTCTTATCTTCGCGGACACCTTTGAAAAGATAATAGGCCCGCTTGAGATCATTCCCCGACATTGCCGCCATCGCTTCGTTATAATTGCCCGTCTGAAATTCAGGATTGATCAACACCGCCTTTTTGAATAAATCAAGACAGCGTGATGTCAGATCGGTGGACATACTGAAATCTTCTTTTCGAACCGCATTCAAAATAAAGGACAGGGCCAGATTAAAATAGGCATCCGCATAATAAACATTTCTCTTTATCGCCTCTTCGAACTCGATTACGGCCCGCTTGCACGAGTTGGCATCGAGATACGCCTCGCCAAGAGCGTTGCGGTAGTCCGCGTAGTTCGGCTTCAGATCGACCGCCTTGACTCCCGCATTGACGGCATCTTCGGCGTGCCCGAGAGCGGTCTCTGTCTGGCAGAGGAAAAAATACGCCTCGTGATAATCATGCTTGAGTTTAACCACACTCCTGAAAAGATTCCGTGCCTCTTCGTACATCCGCTTGCAGAAAAGAGCCGTTCCCAGATGGAACATCTGTTCCGGACGTCCCTTTTCGAGTATCTCCTTATAACTCCTGAGAAGATATTCCATTTCCGACTTTTTCTCGACATGCGCCATTTTTACCAGCTGCAGGATTTCTTCCTGGCTGATATCATCGGCATGCGGAAGCACGCTGGCATCAAGCAATTCCCCATCGACAAATAAATTGGCCTTGATGACACCAAGCTTGATATCATTGGTGGTCTGTATCAAGAACTCCTTGTCGTCCTCGACGATTCGGCTGTTCAGACAAAATGCTTCCATAACTGTTCTCCCTTGTCGCAGTCTTTTTCGGCCGCCCCCCCGCATCCCGGAATTAAAGCCGCTGTAAATTTATAAACTCCCCGATAGAAAAATAACTAATCGGATGTTGTTAATGCATCATATAACAAAATACTGGTCGATATCGCTCCCAGAATGGCGACAACATCGGTCGCCGAATTTATCCCCAGAAAACCTCCGCCCTTACTGGCTACAATAATATTGTCTTCGGGACGGACCATATATCGACCGGTGATCCCGGTCGTTATATATTTTTCCAGATTGATCTTGACCATCTGCGTATTGGCTCCATCCTTGCTCACGACCGTCACTTCTTTTATATCGGCATTTTCCGCCGGACCGCCTGCCAGAGCCAGGGCATCAAGAACATCAGTGTTGCTTTCCAGCGTCAGCGCCCCCGGAGTATTGACCGCCCCCATCACATAAAATATATTTTTTGCCTGAGGCTGATCGCTGAGCGTTCTTGCCGGAAGCCCGGCCGGTGAACGGGATATCTCGATTGTATCACCCGCCCTGATTTTCGGCAGGCTGTTCATCCTCCCCGATGCCACCATTTCGGCGACATTGATGACACTTACTTCACCGGCGAGATCACCGCCGCGGATTATCATAACTCTCGTGAGATCACCGGTCTCGGTTATTCCACCCGCCTCATTGATGATCGTCCATAAATCCGGTATCTCCTCGAATGTATATTTGCCCGGATGAAGGATCTGTCCGGTAATATATACCTTCTGATATCCATACGAGGTTACTCTGACTACAGACTGGGAAATGGCTTTGTTGTAACGCGACATCTGCTTGACAATTTTGCTCTCTAACTCGGACGTTGTCAGACCGGCCGCCTGCAACTCGCCGATAATATCCAGCGATATTTTGCCGTCCTGCCTAACCTTGACATCGGCATCCAGACTGCCGTCCTGCCAGAATTTTATTTCAAGGACATCTTCCGGGCCGATTACATATTCTCCGGCGGTAAAGAGGGGCATTAATACCACCAGAGCCGTAATTAACAGAATATGCCGATAAATATTTATTCTCATAACACTGTAAACTCCATTTAATAATCCTTTACTTGCTATCCGTTGCATCTATATAATAAAATCGGTTTTTAAAAATCATGACTTAGAATTTTAACCAGCCATGATATAAATGTCAAGGCTGCTTCATTCTATCTATAAGTATCACGATTTCCTGTCGAATTCCGGCTTATATATTTTGGCGCAGTTTCTGCCCTCCTCTTTGGCCTGTAAAAGAGCCATATCCGCAGCATGGATTAATTCTTCGCTCGTTCCTGCATCATCGGGAAAAACGGCGCCTCCGATTGATACCGTGTAATCCAGCTTATGTTCCGCCCACTCGATAAAAGATTTTTCCGAGGTGATACGTTTCTTTATTCGCTCCATAAACAATTGTGTATCATCGCGGTCCGTCTCCGGCATCAGCAGGCAAAACTCATCTCAGCCATAACGGGAAAGGACATCGTTTTCACGAACCGATTCCTGAAGCGCGGCGCCGAAAGATTTGATCAGCTCATCGCCGGCCTGATGACCGTACTTATCATTCACATTCTTCAGATCATCGATATCCATTATAAGTAAAGCCAGGTGATGATTGTATCGTTTGGCTCGCTTCAATTCCTCCTTGATTCTCTTCTTGAAATACCTGAAATTATACATGCCCGTCAGCCCGTCGGTATAAGATAATTCCTCCGCCTTCTCGAAACGGCTGATATTCTCCACCAGCGGCATTACCTCTTTTTTAAAGCGATTGATCCGGGCCACCACATCCGATGTCTTGTTCTTACTGCTCCAGGCCAGAACCGCTTTCTTGCGATTGACCCATGAAATCGGCATCATACAATTTATGCTCTTGCCCGATAGATTTTTCAGGCTATCCTGAAGTGTCCGATCAAAATCGCTGTTATCCTTTAAATCGATCGGACTGTCAAGTTGGATTTTCTTGACGATCAAATCAAAACTGGATTCGATGATCTTGTCCATATCTTCGTCGATATTCCAGCTCACCGAGTACATCGGCGAATCCTGACTGCCCGATCTGGCATAAAACCCCAGCTTCGATAAATTACATTCTTTCTTCAGCAGTTTCAGAAGTTCCGGCATTAATTGATTACACTTACGGATCTTTAAATACTTCAAAAACTCGCTCCCCAATCCAGGCGAGACATTATCTCGGGACTGGATGCCTCCGCTGTTCTCAAGAGAATGGATTTTGTTTTCATAACGGGCGATCTTCTGCTCCTGAAGTCCGATATGATAGGCCGTGGAAAGGTTGAACGCCAGCGTCGTCGCCAGAAGATTAAGCGACGGATTATCCGGCGTCAGGTCCGTCTTTATCATGTAAATACCGTAAAGCCTGTCCCGCAAAAAAACCGGGAAAAAATACTGCAACCCCTGTGATTCCAGCGCCCTTAAATATTTGTCCGTCAACAAGGATCTAAGATCCCTGATCGGGGTGACACGCTTGAAAGATTTCAGTTTTTCCAAAAGCGGCGGCTTCAGGGTGAGCCTCAATTCATTCTTATTGAAATCTCTCAATCCTGAGAAATAATTCACTTCCAGATTGGATCGGTAATATCTGAGAAAAAGAATTTTCTCGCAATGCAGATGTTTCTTGAGAATATCCGAGACACTGGCCGCGATTTCCGGAATCCGGCCGCTTCCGGAATTACTGCTTACCGCCGCAAGCAAATCATTAACCGCGTCCTCATCCAGCAGGACCGCACCTCCGGAACTTCTGCCTCGAGTAAAGGCGATTATTGCCAGGATAATCACCAGGACAGTAAGTATTATTATTAAGATTATCTCTATCATAAACTTAAATACGAATCACCTGTTCTATTTTAGCGACTGCTGAATATACTGTCAATTAAAAATATTATGCTCTTCGGCTCATGCGGCGGGCATATCTGAAGCGGGCCCGACGGGATATCAGATTGTTTTTCCTCAATATTCTGAAAACACCCCACCAGCTGATTCGCGAATCGAATAGGGATTCTTCAAGAACCAGCCTAAGTTCGGATATGGTATAGAAGGGATCCTCGACAATCGCCCCCAGGATGACCTTCTCAGCCCTGGTTTCGGCGCGGCCGCTATGGACTTTGATCTTTTCCGAGGCTTTAACCGGATTCACCGACTGTGAAAAGGTCGGAAGTTCTTCTATCGTCGTCCGGTCGCTATTCGTCAGGGCTTTTTTTTTTGCCCCCCCGGTATCGGGAGGGTTT
>QNAH01000271.1 GCA_003641425.1 Candidatus Zixiibacteriota bacterium | reverse complement strand
GCCGAACAGGTTTTATCCACCGGGACGACATCGGCTTCCGGAAGCGAGACCGAAGGCGAAGTGAAAATCGGGAACAAGCGGGATGTTAAAGACCGGCCCCAGACGCTCCGGGGAATCACGGAAAAAATCAAGACTGGTTACGGCAATCTTTATGTGACGGTTAATATCCTTGACGGCAAGCCGTTTGAGGTATTCGCCCAGATCGGAAAATCGGGTTATTCGACAATGGCTGATACCGAGGCTATCTGCCGTCTGATTTCGCTGGCATTCCGTTCCGGTGTGCCGGTTAGTAAAGTAATCAAACAATTGAAGGGAATCGGCGGATCAACACCGGTGTTCGGAAACGGTGCATTGATTTCTTCAATCCCCGATGCCATCGCGCATGTTTTGCACACGCATTTCGGCGAAGGCAAAGAAATCAAGCAGGAGCTGGATTTATCAGGGGAATTTTGCCCCGACTGCGGCGGCCGTATCGAACATGAGGCCGGATGTATAGTATGTACATCTTGCGGCTATTCTAAATGCTAAAAGTGCCGATATAAGAACGGGGGAGGAATTTAAAATGCCTCCCCCGGAATTATAAATATGGCACAAGCAGATTATATACCGGCCGGAAGAACTTCCCGAATTGTCAAGGGTTCCTCCGAGTTACAGATCCAGACAGAGTATGCCTATCGGCCGACGCCGCGGCTGACAACCTCGGTGATTTCCGCCGGCCGGGTCATTCATAAAATTCAGCAGGATCTTACCGATCCGATAACCACCTTCGAGGAAAAAACCAGGGTCGAATCGATGTTGCGCAAACAGCATGTCGAGGTAATGAAGATCATCCAGAACGAAGATTTTTCCGGTGATATGACCTTCAAAGAACCGGCCACGTCCCGTGAAAAATCTTCGTCTATCGCGGACGAATTATCCCGGCTGAAAGGCGTGGAGAAGGTCTTCAGGATGGATAATGAAGGGAATTTCCTTGAACCGCAGGTTTCCGAAGCGTTCAATAAACGCTTTTCCGCTGTCCTCAAAAATCTGAATGAAGTCCTCAGCATATTTTCGGGACTGCCGGGCGGCAAACGTGAGCCGGGATTGGTCGAGATCGAACCGCGCCGATTGTACTTTATTTCCAGCGGATATGAGTGCTATTTTCTTCTCTCGCATCGGTCCATCACCGATGATGAGATCCAGCCCATTCTTTTTTCAGCTTTTCAATGATGATCTGATTTTTGGGGGATAAAAAAATCGGAGAGAGAAATACTTTTGAAAAAACTCCTCATTTCCACACGGTAAAGGGTTTTTACAGCCACTTCCGTCATTTTGCCTTCGCTGCCACCCGTGAAGGTGGGTCACGGCGTCGGCGCAGCCGAGAAGAGACAACCTTCATTAATGAGTTGTTAGAGATTTTTCAAATCTTCCTCTCTCCAACATGCTTTAACATAAATTATACGATTAAAATTTTAACCGCAACCTATTTTTTCAACCAGTTGCTAAAAAAAACATAATTGATTATTATCTGTTAATTAAATCGGTTTACAGGGAGAGATTCTTGACTATGATTTATTCAGTAGGCATCGATCTTATAGAGTTGGAGCGTGTCAGCAACGCACTTGATAAATGGGGTGATAAATTCGCCCGCCGTATTCTTGGCGAAGAGGAACGCATACTGTATCGCGAAAAAAAGAACAAGGTGCAATTTCTGGCGGGACGATTTGCCGCCAAGGAAGCGGTTATGAAATCGCTGGGCACGTTTTTTGATTCCGGGGTACACCTGCGTGATATCCAGGTCCTTAACGACCTTTACGGCAAACCATATGTTCATCTCGACGACAGGATTCGTGAGAAAATTATCGACAAAGAAGTGAAAGTGTCCATTACCCATGAGAGAAAGATGGCCGCGGCGGTGGCCATTGTTACCGGAGATTAGAATGAGCGAAACCGATATCCTCGAAATATTCAAAGAATCAAACGCGCTTCTTGAAGGTCATTTCAAACTGACCTCGGGCAAGCATAGTGATATTTATTACGAAAAATTCAATATTCTCAGACAGCCGCGGATGTGCGAGAAAGTCTGCGTCGAAATGGCCAAATCGTTTGAAAACGACAATGTCGAATTGGTTGTCGGGCCGACTACCGGCGGGATAATTATTGCCTACGAAGTGGCCAAGTATCTCGGAGTCGATTCCATTTATGCGGAGGCGGCTGAGGGAGGCAAGGGGAGAGTTTTCAAGCGCGGCTTCTTTATCGAGGAAGGAACCCGGGTGCTGATTGTCGATGATGTCCTGACCACGGGGACTTCGATTTTTGAAGTGATCGAGCTGGTCAATAAATACAAAGCTAATATTGTCGGTATCGGCGAGTTTCTGGACCGTTCCGGCGGCAAAGTCAAATTCGATTATCCGTTCAAGCCGCTGGCGACCGTCTCTGCGGATGCCTGGGAGCCCGAAGATTGCCCGCTATGTAAAAAGGGCATGCCGATCACTCAGAGGGGAAGTAGAAAATTCTGATAGCTCACCAAATTTATTAAGAAACGGGATGTATGTCACAGGCCCCCGTTTTTTTAATTACCTAAATTTGCATTTTTATTCAGATCCGGCGAATTTCTCATTAAGCTCTGAAATCACTTTATCAACATCAAGCCCCTTATTCTGAATCAAATCACCGATCGTGCTCCAGACCGGCTCGCCGCAAAGAACACAGCGAATCCCCTTGCGGATAAGGTAAGCATCGATATCGGGATAATCCTTAAGAAGTTCCTCGACCGTGTCTTCCGCTTTAATCATGGTCACACCGATTTCATTTTCTTTATCTTCTTGATAATTGCCGTGGTCGAGCGTCCTTTTGCAAGGCGGATACGCTTAACGATGCCGCCGTACGATTTCACAAAATTGGCCCCGACAATTTCGGATATCTTATAATCGGCCCCTTTGACAAGGATATCCGGTTTGACCATTTTTATCAGCCGCTCCGGGGTCTCTTCGGAAAACATGATGACATAATCGACCGCCTCGAGGGCGGTGAGGATTTTGGCACGATCATTTTGATTTTGCACCGGCCGATCCTTGGCCTTGAATTTTTTGATCGAACTATCAGTATTCAGCCCCACTATCAAAATATCGCCGAGCGCTTTTGCCTTCTGCAAATAATCAGTATGCCCGTAATGAATAATATCGAAGACGCCGTTGGTGAAGACGATTTTCTTCTTCCGTCGCCGGAGGTTTTTGGTCAGTTTCTCAATCAACTGTTTTGAATACCGGGTCATGATATTGGTTTTTTTTATCATAATCTTATTTACCTGTGCATCGCTCAATAAAGCGTGATATCTATTCCAGATTTAATTATTCCAAATTATAAAGTCAATTATATTTAAAAACCAGCTTTAACTTAAAGTCTCATTGCGTGGACATTCCTGTCCACGGCAATATTTCTATAGAAACAATAACGATTTTCGGCCGATTTTGCCACAAATGACGATTTTTTTCGTTGTACTATTGTCGCACTCATGGGATTACAAACATTCGGTTTTGTTTTGTCATCTGCGCGTGTTTGAACATCACATTTTTTCGCGCGATCAAAATCATCACTGTTTTTATAGTACTTAATGTGGTGTCGGGTCTCTGCACCCGACACCGGGGCGTATTTCAATACGCCCCTGCAATGTTTGATTCCCATATTTCTCCCTTTATAATTAACCTCACATCTCAATCATCACCGAATCTGTAACGATTTTGCGGTAGAAGCAATAAAAACGTCGTTGCGAGGAGCGAGGAAAAGCCGCTGTTGCGGCCGACGTGGCAATCTCACTGCTTTCGCCACCTATGTTTTCCTTTCAACGTTGTGTCAGGTCTTGCTCGAGATTTATCAAGGGTGTGACCTGACATCACTTACAATCACGACAATTCTTACCATGTATCATGCGCTTTTTTATTGATCTTTCCCGATTATGCCTATATCTTATGCTCATAGGTGGAACAAGACATCTTTGATCGACACCTCGGCTAAGGTCCACAAATATATTTCAAGTAGGTCGGGTTCCGAATGAATGAGCTTTGGCGAATGAATAAGAAACCCGACAAATTGCTATGAAAACATTGCGTCGATATAATTTGAAAAATAATTTCTATTTTATCACGATTGTTACGTTCAACCGAGACGAAATCATATTGACTAATCCTGATCTTATCCGGGAATCCTGGGTGCTCCCAGAACCACTGGCCTGGGTATTTTTGCCGGATCATTTTCATTTTTTATTTGATATCAAGGATGATAATATTTCGAATATTGTACATGATTTCAAGATCAAGTATTCAAGAAAATATCGTGATATTTATCGCAGCGGAAG
>QNAH01000270.1 GCA_003641425.1 Candidatus Zixiibacteriota bacterium | reverse complement strand
CCTTTCAAATACCCAATTGCCATCGCTATGCTGTACTTCGGTGGGACACTCAACAGCATGTGTATATGGTCAGGCATTGCATTGCCCTCTTCCATTTCTATCCCTTTCTGTCGACACAAGCTCCGCAGTATCTCTCCGATCCTGCGCCGAAGCTTTCCATACATCACTTTCTTACGGTACTTCGGCAAGATTACAACATGATACTTGCATTATGTTTAGCAGAATTTTATGTTGAGTGAAACAGAAATGTTGTTGATATTCCGGGATTGATGCGTTGATTTACTGCACATAACATTCAATGATTGGCCGCTATGGTTGCAATGATTTTCACCTGTAACAAAAGGAGGCTTATCATGAATTCGATCCCTGTTTCAGAATCACAATCTTTTATAGGGCTTGACTCCCTTATTACGCGTGGTGTCAAGCATTTGGCAAGCCTGGGTTACAGGCATGGAACTATTGGAAACTATCAATACATTTGGAAAGAATTTACTCAATTCACTTTGGAAAACTCGAACGAGGAAACGTTTTCGACAGACCTTGTCTTTCAATTTCTTAATAGTTGCGGAATCTCAGACAGGTTTGAAACAAACATGACATTTCGTCAACGTCACATCAGGAACGTAATGCACGCACTCACAGATTTTGCTCTGCATGGATGCTTTCAGCGCCGCAGTCATGTTATTGAAAAGACAAAACTATCTGATAGTATGGGAAAAAATCTATCCGGGTACGAACGATTCTGCAGGGAACAATTGTGGAGTCCCTTGGGGACGGTACGTTCCCGTAAGCGAGATATCACCAAGTTTCTCCATTATCTCGACTCTCATGACATAAAATCAGTCAAGGAAATTCAGGCCTCGACACTTTCTCGGTTTGTGACATCATATGCGCACTTGAAGCCAGCGACCCTTGCTCGGTTGACCTCCTCTATTCGGTCGTTTCTACGCTACCTTCATATGACGGGAAGCATCGATAGCAATCTGGTTGAAAATGTGCCAAAAATCCGTGTTCGATGGGGCGAACATATCCCTTCAGTATGGAAAAGTGAAGACGTTGATGCCCTTTTGGCCGCAGTTGATCGAAGTTCACCGTGTGGAAAGAGAGACTACGCAATCTTGCTCCTGGCCGTTAGACTGGGAATGCGCGTGAGCGACATCCGCAATCTGCGTTTTGAAAACCTTTTGTGGGAACAGGCGCGTATCGAAATTTTCCAGACCAAGAGCAGTGAGCTTTTGGCGTTGCCGTTAACAGAGGAGGTCGGCAATGCTCTGATTGATTATCTGCGCTATGGACGTCCTGAAAGCCAGAGGCGAAGGGTATTTTTAAGAGCGAATGCGCCTTTCGAGCCGTTTGGTCAAGATAACAACCTATACTACATTATTACGCGGTATCGTCGAAAGGCAGCTATCAAACTTCCAGTACAAAATCGAAAAGGCATGCATTCATTACGTCATACTTTGGCAAGCCGTCTTTTAGAGGCAGACATACCGTTAGAAACAATCTCCGGAATTATGGGACACGTTTCCATGGATACAACGAGGATCTATACAAAGGTCAACATCGGAGCTCTCCAAAGCGTAGCTATTGATCCAGAGGAGGTGACCCATGCATAAAAAAAATATCGAAATCCAGTGTCACAGCCCGTTAGCAGAATTGATGGGAAAATTTATCCATGAAAAGCAATCCTATGGCTACGGATACATAAGAGAGAGTCATGAACTTTTTCGACTGGATCGTTTTCTATGTAAAATTGGATTACAATCCCTTGAATTGCCTCGCGACATCGTCGATAAGTGGACAGCAAAGCGGATTTATGAAAAACCGAGCAACCAGAGACTAAGAATAATCAGAATTAGACAATTTGCTCTATACTTACGCCGACAAGGAATCAATGCCTACGTGCCTGAAACCACAAAGGCGGCGGCCAAAGGGATAGGATTTACACCATACATATTTAGCCGTCAGCAGGTCGAAAATATGTTGCAGGCAGCTGACAGTACTCCGCTGGACAGTCGTTCTCCAATGCGCCATCTGATTATGCCGGAGATTTTCCGATTGCTCTATTGCTGCGGCATGCGGGTCAGTGAAGTGCTTCACTTGAAATTTTCTGACGTGAATCTCGACGCCGGCATACTGACCATCCGTAAAAGCAAGTTCAACAAAGATCGTCTGGTGCCCCTGGCCCCCACAATGACAGCACGTCTGAGGAAATACGCATCTGGCCTGGGTGAAGGCCGCTCATCGTCGGTCTTTTTTTCAAAAGCTGATGGAAAAGCCTACAGCAAAGGAACAATTTATTACTTTTTTCGTCAATTGCTCTGGAAGTGCAGCATCCCTCATGGCGGTAGGGGAAAAGGACCCCGCCTTCATGACCTTCGTCATTCTTTCGCAGTCCATAGGCTTGAGAGTTGGTACAGGCAAGGTGCGGATTTGGGTGCAAAGTTGCCCCTCCTGGCAGCCTATATGGGTCATAAAAATCTTGTCAGTACGCAATGTTATCTGCAGCTTACTCCAGAGATTTTTCCAAACATCGTCAATCGGTTTGAGAAATTTGCAGGCCATGTCATACCAAGGAGGTTGGAGCAATGAAGCCGACGGATTTTGCCATTCAGTTGACAAACTTTCTTGGTGAATATCTGTCTGCTCAGAAAAACGTCAGCTCGAATACCATAAAAGCCTATCGCGATGCTTTTAAGTTGTTATTGCGTTATTGCCGTGACCATTTGGCGATTCCTCCGGAGAATTTAACGCTTGACAAACTAAACGCATCAATGGTTCTAAGCTTTCTCAAATACATTGAAAATGAGGGGAATTGCATTCGTACTCGAAATCATCGGTTGTCGGTTCTACATGCCTTTTTTCGGTATCTTCAAACCGAAGAACCCGGTCGGATTGCACAATGCCAGCAGATCTTGGCTATCCCCCTTAAACGCTGCGCCCGGCCAACAGTGCATTATCTCACGACTGATGAGTTGGCCGAAATTCTTGACAAGCCCAATCTGTTAACCAAATGGGGAAGACGCGACGCAGCTTTGCTCAGTCTGCTTTATGACACTGGGGCAAGGGTTCAGGAAGTGGTTGATCTATCGGTCCGAGACGTTCGACTCAATCCTTCTGCTCAAATCTGTTTGACCGGAAAAGGACGAAAAACTCGGATTGTGCCTCTTATGTCCGGTACGGTCAGTCTACTGGCCCAGTATATGAACGAGAATAGCCTGGACCGCCCGGAGTGCATAGATTCACCGATGTTTTTCAATCGGCGAGGAGAAAAACTTTCTCGGTCGGGTGTTCGATACTTATTGAAAAAATATACAACGGATGCACGAAAAACCAAACCAGGGCTATTTATAAATATCAGCCCGCATACCATGCGACATTCAAAAGCTATGCATTTGCTTCAGGCCGGTAATCCGGCGACAGTCATTCAGTCGATCCTTGGGCATGCTGACATCCGAAGTACAGACATATATGCTCGAGCCGATATAGAAATGAAACGTCATGCCCTCCAGAAAGCTGCGGAATTGGCCCCTTCCGTAAATTTGCCATCGTGGCGGGAAAATAAGGGCTTGATGGAATGGCTCAGTTCATTATAGGCCTAATTTATGGAATATTATGTGGAGTTACTGATAAAAATGTATTGTGAAAACAGGATGTTCTATTGTTGACTCCACATAATAAGTGACAACACATAATGCAAATACCATATTGTAATCATTCCGAAATTCCGAAAGAGGGTGCTGTACGGGAGATTTCGCAAACGAGTTGGGGAAGTAGTGCGGGAACTATGTCGCCAACGAGGGATAGAAGTAGTGGAGGGGCATCTGATGCCGGACCATATCCACATGTGTCTAAGCATTCCTCCGAAATACAGTGTTGCATTTGTGATAGGGTTTATCAAAGGGAAGAGTGCGGTACGGATCCACCGGCAGATATTGGGGAATAAACGTGTGACGGGGTTGCACTTCTGGTCCCGGGGATATTGTGTAAGCACAGTGGGTCTGGATGAAGAAACCATCAGGAAATACATCCGTGAACAAGATGCCCTTGAAAGCGGTCAAGGGGAACTGGGTTTTAAATAACTAAGCCAAAACGGATTAGGGACTTTCCCAACGTTGGGCCCCCCTTGGGGGGGCTTCATGATGCCTCCCGCTGTGCGGGAGGAGATTCACTGGACCTTATGGGTATCACCGGACGCTCGGACCGCACCAAGTTCAGGCACCAAGTTCTGAACCCTCTATTAGAAGCCGGGTTGATCGAAATGACCATCCCGGACAAGCCGCGAAGCAGCAAGCAGCGCTACCGGCTGACCGAAAGAGGGCGCCGTATATTGAGG
>QNAH01000269.1 GCA_003641425.1 Candidatus Zixiibacteriota bacterium | reverse complement strand
TTCTGGCGATCTCACTCCTGGCTTTTGGCCTCAGGGTTACGATGAACCATGAAGAGGGGGTTATCGTCGCTGATAGCGCTGAGGTGAAAGAGATGCCGGTTGAATCCGCTTCCGCTTTTATCCAACTTCATGCCGGATCGAAGGTCAGAATCGAATCTCGAAGGCAGGGCTGGTTCAAAGTAACCATCCCCTCAGGTGAGAGAGGATGGGTTAAAAGGGAGAAGCTAATTCTTCTTGATCAGGAGGGCTTATGGAATGATATGGAGCGAATATGAAACCCTCCCCAGGGAGGAGATAGAACAGCTCCAACTTGAGAGGCTTCAAGCCGTTTTGAACAGAGTTTACAGGAACGTCGGGTTTTACAGGAGGCTTTTCGATGAGGCGGGGATCTCCCCCGAGGAGATAACATCGCTTGATGATCTGGGACGGATACCTTTCACGGATAGGGAGACCCTCCGCGTCAATCAGCCCTATGGGATGTTCGCCCTGCCGCTGAGGGAGGTGGTGAGGCTTCAAACTACATCGGGCACCACAGGTGAGCCGATAGTGGTTGGATATTCGAACAACGATGTTGAACATTGGACGGAGCTCATGGCGAGATCGCTTTACGCCGCCGGCGTCTCGAAGGAAGATGTAGTTCAAATAGCATTCGACTATGGGCTTTTTACAGGCGCTTTGGGATTTCACTATGGTGCTGAGAGGATAGGGGCAACCGTCATCCCGTGTTCCCGACTCTCGCCCGAAAAGCAGGTGGAGCTCATGCGAAACTACAAGACCACCGCCCTTGCCTGCACGCCCTCTTTCGCTCTGCAGATAGCCGAGACGGTGGAGAGATCCGGCGTCGCTCCGGCGGAGCTCTCTTTGAGGGTGGGCATCTTCGGAGCCGAGCCATGGCCCGAATCGGTACGGGAGAAGATCGAGGACACACTTCATATAACGGCGATAGATTGCTATGGCCTGAGCGAGGTGATAGGGCCGGGGGTGTCCGTGGAATGCGAGCGGAAAAACGGCCTTCATATCTTCGAGGATCACTTCATAGCCGAGGTGATCGATCCATCCACGGGGGAGAGACTGCCTGACGGGCAGATGGGAGAACTGGTGCTGACCACCATAACGAAGGAGGCGTTCCCGCTTATAAGATATCGTACCGGAGACCTCACGTCCCTGGATCGATCTCCATGTCCCTGTGGCAGGATGACGGTGAGGATGAGCAGAGTTATGGAGAGAACTGATAATATGGTCGTCGTAAGAGGCGTTAATATCTTCCCTTCACAGATCGAAAGGATCCTGGCTGAAATCCAGGGCGAAAAATCGCGGTTTGAGATGGTGCTCCTCAAAAGCGAGGGAGTCCCGGAGGGAATCGAGGTACATGTCGAGATGTCATCGGGGATGTTCGTGGATGAGGTCAGAAAGCTGATGGAGTTGGAGGAGAGAATGAGGGAGGTTCTCGAGGGGGAGCTCGGCATCCCGGTGCAGGTGAAGCTGGTCGAGCCCAGATCAATCCATGCTTGAAGTTCAAGGTGTGATCTGTGAAAATGTCCTCACAGATTATGCAAATGCTTGCACGGATCGTGCAAGATGGTGTTTATCGAATTAAACTTCAGGTCTGTGAACGCCCGTATCCACTGGGTTCCTGGCGGATGTTGGAATCTGGCACGATTGTTGCTCACAATTTACATCGTTAAACCGCCAATTCTCTTGGGCCTAGGGAGCATCGCCATGGCTGCAGAGATCAAGAACCTTCTGTTCGAGAGGATGTTATCCTTCAATGTGAAGGTCCCGTTCGATGTTCTGCTCGTGGACCTTTGGTATTTGGACGATAGGATGGACGATTGGCCAAGGAGGTATAGGCAGTACGCTTTAGCCGGTGGGCTGCTCAGGAGGAACTTCATGGATAACGCTGTCGCAGCCGTGGAGTTCGCTGACCTCTGGATAAGGGCGAGGGAGCTTTGCGGGATAGAGCTGATAGAGGATGTGCTGACCTTATGTCAGCAGCTTTATGATTACGCCCGAAGTGAAAATAAGCCCCTCCCTGGCGAAAACGCCTTCGGATAAGATGGAGATTATAGATGAGAAACGAAGGTTCATAAGGGTCAAGACCTCCATCCCAATCTACTACCGCGCTGTATCCGAGGCCGAGCTTGAAAGTATGCGCGAGCTCATCCGGCTTCACCCCTCTTCGGAGAGGGCACGGATGGGCCCGCGCGCCCTATCCTCTCCCACCTCCTTCCGCTCGCGCGAGCTCGACCTTGCCATACTCCAGATACTTCAGGAAATCAACCGTAAGCTCGACGCTATCATGGATCACCTTGGAATTGAACTGAAAAGCTCACGGACCTTCAACAGAGGCAGGACGATTGACCTCAGCGGCTCGGGAGTCAGGTTTACCGGAGGGGTGAGGGCGGAAAAGGATGAGCTCCTTGAGCTGACCCTGGAAATACCGTCCTCAGGCGATATATCGCTCCTGGCCAGGGTGATCTCGGTGAGGAGGGAAACCTCACTCTCAGAGAAAATGGAGATAGCCTGCGATTTCGTGGAGATAAACGAGAGGGACAGGGAGATCATCGTCGAATATTGTAATTCGCTTCGCAGGGGAAAACCCCCTTTGCTTCCCAGGACACCTCTACCCAGGAAGATATAACGCTTACGTTTCCCCTGAGCGAAATCGCGAAGGTGTCGTCATGATTGAAGAGCTTTTGAGATATATCCACCGGAACGTTTCAGGAGAGCGGGCGTGGGGATATATGTCGGAGATATACTCACGCGACAGGTGGTCGAGCTTCGACGGATATCGGAAGAGCGCCGAATATTGCGCCGATATGCTCTGGCTCTTTGGAATGGAGGAGAGTGAGAGGATCACATTTCCGGCGGACGGCGAGACTAAATTCGGCGATTGGATCATGCCGCTCTCGTGGGAGCCGCTGGCCGCACGCTTGGAAATCGATGTCTCCACAGATGAACGCTTTACCTTCACACTTAAGGAGAACCCCAATCGGCTCGTCATGTGGAGCGCCCCCACAAGGCCGGAGGGCGTTGAGGGGAGGTTGATCCTGCTTGAGAGAGGCACTCCGGATGAAATCGAGAGGAGGGATATAAAGGGTTGTATTCTCTTCACGCCGTCGAATCCCGTCTCCATCAAGTCGATCGCTGCCCGTAAAGGTGCCCTCGGCATCATAAGCGATTGGATCAGATCAAAGGAACTCCCCGACGCAATACAGTGGATTAACACATGGAGCGATTCGCCCGGCGGATGGGCGATGCATAAGGGGGATAGCAGGATCTGGGGGATTATGCTATCGCCGAAGGAGGGGAATCGGCTTCGCCGGCTCGCACGCCGATATGAGCTTAAAGCCAAAGCGATCGTGTCGAGCGAGCTATATGAAGGTGAACTGGCATATGCTACCGGTAGAATCGTGGGGAGGGAGCAGCCTGATGAGGAGATACTCCTGACGGCCCATATAAACGAACAGGGGGCCAACGATAACGCTTCCGGAGCGGCCGCTCTCATCGAGGCCGCTCGAGCGCTGGGCGAGATGATCCGATCGGGAAGACTGATACCTCCCGCTAGATCCATACGATTCCTGATGATGCCCGAATCATATGGTATGATGGCTTTTACGACGAGAAATATCGAAAGGCTTCGCCGATCCCCGGCGGCTATAAATGTCGATGGTGGAGCAGGGGATTACGATTCGGACGATTCAAATCTGACAATATACCTCAATCCCCTCTGCTGTCGTTCTCCGATCGACGGCGCCGTAGTCCGGATCGCTCAGATCTTCTATGAGAGGATCGCCCACAGGCCGGATAAACTGAGGTTTCACAGGTATACCCTCGCTGGGGATAACTTCCTCTGTGAACCCCTTATCGGAGTTCCCAACCTGTGGTTCGAGATGGGTGATGGAGGGGATTACTGGCATAACAGCGAGGATACCCCCGATAAAGTTGATCCCCGATCGCTTAAGGATTTGGCCTCTTTGACCGCAGGAGTTGCCTATATCCTCGCATCATTCGATCGACGCCAGATCGAAAAGCTTTATAACGAAGGGCTCGCGGCTTTGCCCGACGATCTCAGTTCCTCCCTCACGATGAAAATCCCTCAGGGCAAACCCGGATCGGGGCCGAGGCGACATCTCGTCGGTCCCCTGACGTTGGATGGAATCCCACCGGATAGATGGAGGGTTGTGAGGAGCAGTCCACGATGGTGGGGACCATATCTGGCGGCCTGGTGGTGGGCCGACGGAGATCATCCGTTGAGTCTGATAAGGGAGATGCTGAAGCTGGAATTCGACCGCGTTCCCGATGATCTCGCCGAGTTCTTCGGTTTCCTCCAAGAGATGTCATTTGTTGTC
>QNAH01000268.1 GCA_003641425.1 Candidatus Zixiibacteriota bacterium | reverse complement strand
CGGTCAGGGCCGACATCCGTTCGCTCTGAAGCTCCTGGGCCTTCTGGCGCGCCTGATTGACCGCCGCAACGACCAGATCCTGAAGCATTTCGACATCTTCCGGATCGACCACTTCGGGATCGATCTTGATCTCCAAAAGATCCTGCTTCCCGTTGACAATCGCCGTTACCATACCGCCGCCGGCTGTTCCTTCAACCTGCGTCTGCTCCAGCTCCGCCTGGATCTGTTCCATCTGGGCTTGCATTTTCTGGACCTGCTTCATCATATTTCCAAGATTGCCTTTTCCCATATCCGGCTACTCCTTATATTTAATCATCTGCTTTTTTTCGACCCACAATTTCACCTTCGAACCGCTCAACAATATTACGTAATTTGTCGTCCTCTTCGAGCAGCTTTTCGGTGTCGATTTTCTCGGGCTGGGCCGGGGATTTATGCTCTTTTTTGCCTTTATTATTCAGATCGACTTCGAATTTAATCTTCAAATTGGTCTTGAAATATTCCCGCAGACTCTCCGAGATAATCGACATGTAATGCGGTTTCTCCACCACTTGTTTCGATGTTCCCCCGGCATTAAAAAATACCGCCGTGATAATGTTGTCCCTGACCTCTTTTATTTCCGCCATTGCCAGAAGCGCCGACAGCATCGGATTGCTCCGCTTGAGATGATCGACATATTCGGGCCAGGCCGTCTGCACCATCGGCATATTTATTGCCCGGACTTCCGACGGCCCCACGGTCGGCTCCAGCGGGGGTGCATCCATGGCCGGTTCCGACACCGGATGCACAGCGGTCGGCTTTGGGGCCGCCGTGGTACCGAATAGATCGGAGCCGCTTCCCGGTTCTTCTTCGATATCCTCATCATCCGCCAGATGCGCCAGGATATCTTCAAACAGCACAGTCGATTCCATCGTGGCCAGCTTGAGAGTATTGGTTTCCAGCAACAACCTCGGATCGATACCGCTTTTCAAATCCGCCGTCATATCGGTGATGATCCTGATCATCCGTAAAACATCGCCCGATGTGAAATAATCGACCTGGTTCCTGAATGATTCCATCTCCGATTCCGAAAGTTCCAGCAGTTTCTCCGGATTATTGGAATTCTGGAGAATCAGCAGATGACGGAAATGGTCGGCCAGCCCCTGGCAGAATTCCGGGATCTCGATACCGGAATCGACCAGTTTCTTGACCATATCGAGCGCTGACGAGGCGTCTTTGGCCGCAATCGCCGCGACATAATCGAAATAGAACTGCCTCTCGATCAAACCCAGCGCCTCGATCACGCTCTGTACCGTGATCTTTTCTCCCGCAAAAGCCGACATCTGATCCAGAAGCGACATCCCGTCACGAACCGAGCCGTCAGCCTTTCGGGCGATGGTGAACAAGGCATTTTCATCTATTTCGATTTTTTCCGAATCGGCTATATTTTTCAGATGCGTGCTTAAATCCGATACCGAGACGCGGTGGAAATCATATCGCTGTGTTCTCGAGCGGATCGTTTCCGGGACTTTATGCGGTTCGGTCGTGGCAAAAATAAAGACCACATGAGGGGGAGGCTCTTCGAGAGTTTTTAATAATGCGTCGAAGGCCGATCCCGACAGCCGATGGACTTCATCGATTATATAAATTCTCTTTTTTCCCGAAGTCGGCAGATAACGGACATTTTCGCGCAACGTCCTGATATCATCGACACCGGTATTCGAGGCGGCATCGATTTCGAGCACATCGAGCGAGGAACTGGCAATGATCTCTTTGCATGACGGACACTTATCGCAGGGAGTCGCTGTTGGGCCCTCGGCGCAGTTGAGCGCCTTGGCGAGGATACGGGCTGTGGTGGTCTTCCCGGTACCGCGCGGCCCGGTGAACAGGTAGCCCGACGAAATCCGGCCCGATTTCAGGGCATTTTTCAGGGTGCGGGTAACATGTTCCTGCGCAATTACTTCATCGAATTGCTGGGGCCTGTATTTTCTTGCCAGAACCTGATATGACATCAGAATTTAAAAGCTCTTTTGCCTGATATTTTATGGTGTGCACCCACCGTTGTCCCTCCGCCCGAAGGTTTCCAGGGCAGCCGGCTCCGACCAGGCTGCCCCGCAACACATACCGATCATCGCCTACCGTTGCTACCTTCCGGTCCTGGCGGGGTTCGGCGCGTCCGTATTGTACAGGACCCGGCCATCATCACTGCTTACCTTTTCCGCGCTACTGACGGGACAGGCCGCAGGTGGGGATTCAATCCCGGTATAGCGGATTCCGGGTAACAGGGCACCGCTAACTCCCCATCTAGCACACCGAAATCCCTTACATATACTTTAAAATGGACCAGAGCGGGATCGAACCGCCGACCCCCACGTTGCGAACGTGGTGCTCTCCCAGCTGAGCTACTGGCCCAATTTAATCGCCAATTCATACCGAATTTTATACTCTTCGGTGCGTCTTAGAGCCCTTTAATTAACAAAATATATTCAGAAAATCAAGTGCTTTCAATAATAATAAAAGCTGATGTGATATTGAACCGGTAAAATCCCCGCATACCCTTACTTTATGCTGAAATGATGAAAAAAACAGCTTGCAAACCCATAGTGATTTGAAATAAAATGTGCTCCTCTGCCATTAACGGTAAATCCATTAATTCCTTGACAATATCGGTAAAATAATCGTCTATTTATTTAGTGTAGTTCAAGAATATTCAATTCGTTTTTTATAATTTGGGAGGAGGAGATTATGCGTGGCAAAATTACTTTCATAATCAGTCTTTTTGTTTTCATCCTGCCGCTTTTTATTCTACAATGCTCCGATGACGATCAGGATGCCAGCCCTCTGACTCTGGCCGAGGCGACCCATAAGGTCCTTGCCGAGGTTCTCGATAATGATCTTGACAGCCTGCTGTTTTACAGACATCCCGATAAGATTATGCCGGGAGCGGAATTCGAGTATTTATACGGTGGCGCGCCCGATGTGCCCTATATAGTCGAAAAGGCAAGCTGGTTTTTCTTTATCGATGATCTCCCGGGAGCCAGATGGGTACACCCCTGCCGTTGGATCCTTGTGCCTGAAAATGGGGGAGATATCGAGATAACCGATGAGCAATGGCCCCCTGAGGTTCAATTGGATATGTTGTTATATTACACGCTCGATACGGCCACCAATCTGGTCATATCGTCTATAATATATGACAGCCTGGATTTCAAGGATCTGTATTACTCAACCAGTATAATAGCCGCCGGCGTCTCGATCGGTTATCCTTCCGGGGGAAGCTATACAGCGGTCAGGGACAGCTGGTTTTTCTTTATCGACGATCATCCTGGGCTGGATTATGCCCATCCGGTGCGTTATGTGTTTGTCGAAATCTGGGGCGGCGAGACCCAAATCTACAATGAGCAGTTTCCCCCGGATATTCAACTGGAAATGTATCCGGAATTCACTGCCATAGAACCTTGAAGTTGTCGGTTTGTAGACAAATTATATATATCATATTAAGGTATAATCATTTTCGCGAGGAGGGGTGAAGTGCTTTCCTTTAAGCTCCTATCTGCAGTTCTGATAATCCTGCTGTGTCTTATGATTTTGTTACCGTCCGGTGTTGTTGCCCAGGCAAAAGTCGGTGGCAGCTCGGCAAATTTCCTGCATTTAAGTAATTCCGCACGCGCGGTCGGGATGGGGGGGTGCGCCGTTCTTCTTGTCGATGAACAGGCTCCCCTATTCAATCCCGGGAGTCTTGGGTTATTCTATCTTGATAAAAAATATGGTGTTTCCTTTCCAAACAGCACCAATTTGAAAGCAGATTTTTTGCAGGACGCGCGGTTGAAATCATTTTCGACCGGCATAAGACTTACCTCGTCAAAAATAAATAGCAGTGTAAGACTCTGCTTTGCGGCATCCTACTCTCAACAAATATATAGAGGATATATTATACGGGTCGATTATACAAATCCTGTTGGCATTGACTCCGGTGATGTTGAGTATCTTGCTTTTCAGGACGAAGTCAGGATGATAACGGCCTCATTCGGTCTCGAAGCGTCCTTTTTTCGTCTTGGTATCGGCTTGACAGGAAAATATATAGAAGAAGAGCTTGAGAATGAACCGGCGGATGGAACGGCCTTCGATATTGGATGTAACCTGGAAGTGTCTGTTCCACAATTTATGGATATGGTCAGCGGAAGGCGAATTGGAGATTTTTATAGAAATAATTTTATTTTATCGCTGACAGCCGTTAGATCACACATGGGGGCGAGTATGGAATTTATCAATGAAAAATTCCCTCTCCCGACAACGACAATATTGGGCAGTTCCCTGTATTATACATACAGCCGCGGCGGCAAAACCGTCTTCTCGGCCCGATCCTCGGGCGAGTTAATGCG
>QNAH01000267.1 GCA_003641425.1 Candidatus Zixiibacteriota bacterium | reverse complement strand
TTTGTCGTCAAAAATTTCGACAGCGTCCAATGCTGCGGGGCGGTGGTGGTCATGAATCCCAAAACCGGCGGTGTCCTGGCCCTGGCATCCTTCCCGCATTTTGATCCCAATATATTTTCCGGCGTCATCCCGCCCGATATCTGGCAGGGCATAATCGCCGACACCAATCACCCCATGCTCAACCGGCCGTTGGCCGGTTTATATCCGCCCGGCTCGACCGCGAAACTTATTACCGCCGGGGCCGCCCTTGAGATGGGCCTGGTAAACGAAAACACTCTCCTCAAACCATGCTTCGGGGGGATGCAATTCGGCAACAGATTTTTCCGATGCTGGAATCCTGGCGGCCACGGAAAAGTGAATGTGTACCATGCCATCGAACAATCATGCGATGTGTACTTCTATCAGATTGGTCAGATAATGGGCGTCGATCCATGGGGCGAGTATGCCGAAAAATGTGGTTTTGGAAGTAAAACCGGTATCGATCTGACCGGGGAAAAAGCCGGAATTGTCCCCAATTCAAAATATTATGATGAACTGTACGGCCCCCGAAAATGGTCGCCGTATCTGATCCTCAACCTCGCTATCGGCCAGGGCGAGTTTACTATTACGCCTCTTCAACTGGCGCAATTTTACTGCGGCCTGGCCAACAAGGGCAGGGTTTATCAGCCTCATCTCTTGAAACAGATCATTGAATCCAACGGCGATATTCATGATGTCGAACCAATAGTGTCCTTTACTCTCCCGTTCAGCCGGAAAACATTGAATATATTGCGTGAATCATTGAAAATGGTCATCTCCGGCGAGCACGGTACTGCCCGAAGTCTGAGAAATAAATATTATGAAATAGCCGGAAAAACCGGCACCGCCCAGAATCCGCATGGCGACGATCATAGCTGGTTCTCGGCCTTCGCCCCGGCTGATGATGCCGAAATAGTCGTGGTCGTACTGGTTGAAAATGCCGGGCACGGTTCCGAGGTGGCCGCCCCGCTGGCCGGGAAAATAATGAAATATTACCTGGTGGATAGCAGACAAAAAGAATTAACCGCACAAAAGGGCACTCTGACAGAACAACCATGAATCTCGATTATAAACAGTTGGACTGGAAACTTATAGGAGCGGCTCTGCTCCTCTCCCTAATAGGCATTCTGCTTATATATTCCGCCCAGTTCGATGCCACCTCGGAGACATCACAGAATTTTTATATGAAGCAAATGATCTGGGTCGGACTGGCCCTTTTGGTTTTTTTGATTGTCATTAATATCCCCCTCCGCATGATCGATTTTATGGCCTACCTGTTCTATGCCCTGGGATTGGTGTTGCTGATGCTGGTTTTCTTTGTCGGCCATGCCAAATACGGAGCCGCCAGGTGGTTCTCTCTGGGGGCAATCAATGTTACCCCGTCCGATATCGCCAAACTCGCCCTGCTGATCGCACTATCGCGCTTCCTGGCCTATACCAAACTCAGAACCCATTCCCTCAGCAGGCTGTTGATTTCGGTCGCCATTACATTCGTGCCGGTGGCAATGGTAATCGTCCAGCCCGATCTGGGAACATCACTGGTCTTTGTCGCTCTGCTGTTCAGTCTCTGGTGCTGGTCGGGCATGTCGCCTTTTTATATTCTTTTGATTATCTCACCCCTGATTTCCCTGCTGGCGGCCTTCCATTGGCTGGCATGGATCGTTTACCTGATTATCCTGATCGGCTTTATCCTTGTCCTCAGACCCGGATTCCTGCCCGGTGCCTTCGCCGTCTCAATTAACCTGTTTTTCGGTATTTTGGCGCCGATTGCATGGAACCGGCTGGCCGATTATCAAAAACTGCGCATCCTCACCTTCCTCGACCCCGGACGGGATCCCCGCGGAGCAGGTTACCAGATAATTCAATCCAAAATTGCCATGGGGTCGGGCGGTCTGATAGGTAAAGGTTATCTCGAAGGCTCGCAGAGCCAGCTTAAATTCCTCCCGGAACGGCATACCGATTTTATTTTTTCAGTTCTGGGAGAGGAGTTCGGCTTTGTCGGCACCCTCATTGTTATCGGATTGTTTGCCTTCATCTGCTACCGGGGGATACAGATTGCCGCACGGTGCCGATCGAAATTTACTTCTTATCTTGCCTGGGGGGCAATGACCATTTTACTCTTCCAGTTTTTTGTCAACGTCGGTATGACTCTCGGACTCATGCCGGTCACCGGTCTGCCGTTGCCCCTGTTAAGCTACGGGGGTACATCCCAGATCCTGTCATGGATTCTGATTGGCCTTCTGGTTGTGGCGGATTATCACTGGACGGAATATTAGTCTTTATTTAACGGGTACAAATATGCATTCGAAAAATATTTACACTTTTCTAATTTCGTTTTTGCTTATTGCCGCTCTGATTTCAACCGCGTTCGCTATTGAAACAAAAGATCTTGTGTCGGAAAAAGATCTTGCGAAAATAAAGGAAATAGAAACAGTCCGGAGTATCGGGACTCTCGAGCTCGGCGGACTGACCGGCAGGATAGAAATTGTTTTTTCAGCGCCGGATAAGATTTACACCGTTACCGATCTGACCATTCTCAAACTGGTCCAGGCCTATGATGGCCGGACAGCGTGGATGAAGGATCAAAACGGCCAGGTCCTGGAATTGACCGGCATGGAAAAGAAAAACCTGATTACCGGGGCATACATGGCCGGGATGTCATACCTGCTGGATGACCGTATGCCCGGGCAGGTCAAATACCTCAAAGATACTACCGTCGGGGAACGGGCTTATCGCCTTTTCATGGTAATCCCCGAAAAGGGCGACACTCTCGGGATGTTTTTTAATAAACACGACGGGCGGGCCGAGATTGTCCGCGAAAAACTCGATGATGTCGAAATTATGACATTTTTGTCCGATTTCAGGGAGGTCGGTGGGATCAAAGTTCCCTTCGTGAGCAGAACCGAATCCGATATCCCTCAACTCAACTCCGTCATCACCACTACCGAAATGGAGTTCAATGTCCCGGTTGATCCTTCTATTTTCGAAATGATCAAGGATGCAGAAAAGGATTACTTATTTCCCGCCGGTAAGGATTCAGTCGTCGTGCCTTTTGAATTATATGCCGGTCATATTTATATCGAGGCAGGTATAAACGGTCGGCCGGTCAGGAAGTTTATTCTGGATTCCGGGGCCGGAACAAATGCCGTCGATAAAACCTTTGCAGAAAGTATCGGCTTGGAGCCGGCCGGCGAACTTCCGGCTAAAGGCGTGGCTGGATACGGGACGGCGGCACTGACGGAACTGGATTCGGTATCGGTCGGCGGCATTACCATGTATAACCAGGTTGCCGGAATAATCGACATCGCCGGAATCGGCCTGCAGATCCCGGGTGATCTCGGGGGAATAATGGGCTTTGATCTGATGCAGAGATTTCCCTTCCGCCTGGATTTTAAAAAATACAGCATAACATTGTATAACCCGGAAACATTTTTGCCCCCCGATTCGGCTATGGGAATTGACTTTGAACTGCATATGAAAATACCGGTGATTCAGGCGCAATATGATAAGGCACAGGGCAGATTTCTGGTTGATCTCGGCAATGCCCTGGGTCTGATTTTGCATAAATCCTTCGTGGAAAAAAACGATCTCCAGGATACATTTTCGGATATCCGCGAGATGCAGGGCGGTGTCGGCGGGTTGGGCGGACAATCCGATGCTGTTGCGGCGATAGGAACCGTCTTCAAATTCGGCCCGGCGGAGATCAAAAAGCCGGCCCTGATGATTGCCGGAGGCGATGGGGGGCTGATGGATTCGCGGATGGTCGACGGTAATATCGGTAATCTCATGCTCCGGGATTTTTTGGTTTTAATGGACTACAAAAATAAAAAAATATATATTTTACCCTTGCTGTAATTTAATAAATACCAAATTATAGAAGGTCACGTATTTTTTTGGAAATAGCGCTTTGACACCGACTTGAAAAGCCGGGGGATGAAGAAAGAGAAATGAATATGAAAATCGGAATCCTTACAGGCGGTGGTGATTGTCCGGGGCTTAATGCCGTTATCCGGGCCGTCGTTCGTAAGGGAATTCTTAATTACGGCTATACTATTTTAGGGGTGTATGAAGGCTGGAAAGGCCTGATAGACAATAATTTGGTCAAAGACCTTACGTTGCGTGATGTCTCCGGTATATTGCATCGTGGCGGAACCGTCTTGCGTTCATCCCGTACAAATCCGTTTAAGGTTGAAAATGGGACAGCGATTATTAAAAGCAACTTGAAACGCTATGAAATCGATGCTCTTATTGCCGTTGGCGGCGAGGATACCCTCGGAGTCGCCAGCCGACTGAGTGATCAGGGAATAAAAATCGTCGGTGTGCCGAAGACAATTGACAATGA
>QNAH01000266.1 GCA_003641425.1 Candidatus Zixiibacteriota bacterium | reverse complement strand
TCTGACCGATGTTCATGAGTCGTCCGAAGTCGTTATTGCCGCGGATGTTGTCGATGTGCTCCAGATTCCGGCCTTTCTATGCCGTCAGACCGAACTGGTCCGGCAGGCCGCGGCTACAGGCAAATGGGTCAATATCAAAAAAGGGCAGTTCCTGGCGCCGGAAGATATGGACAAAGTGGCGGCCAAGGCTAAATCGGGGAAAGTTCTTCTTACCGAAAGAGGCTCCTCGTTCGGTTATCATAATCTGGTCGTCGACTTCCGCTCCCTGCTGATACTTAAAAGATTCGGTTACCCGGTCGTTTTCGACACAACTCATTCACTTCAACTTCCCGGCGGCATGGGCAATTTTTCGTCCGGTCAGCCCGAATTTATCATCCCCTTCGCCAAGGCGGCGGTGGCTATCGGTGTCAACGGGCTTTTCCTCGAGGTACATCCCGAACCGGCGAAGGCACTGTCCGATTCGGCGACCATGCTCCCGCTGGATCGAATGGAGACATTGGTCAGGGAGGTCATCAAAATCAGGGAAGCGGTTCAAAAATAAAAAGACAAAGGGTATAATGGCAAAAAATAAAAAGCATCTTACCTTCGATGAGCTGGCGGAACGTTTTAAAAAAATAAAACTGTTTGCGATGGATGTCGACGGCGTCCTTACCGATGACCATATTTTTTTCGGACCGGATGGGTTTGAGATGAAAAAGTTCAATATCTCCGATGGTTTTTATATCGTCCTGGCCATGCGCGCGGGACTCGAGATTGCGGTCGTGTCGGGACGGCGCTCGGAAGCGACCACCACGCGGATGAAAGATCTTGGCGTCAAGCATGTCTTGCAACAGATGCTGGATAAACGAAAACAGATCGCGCCGCTTATAGAGAAATTGGGGATAAAGCATTCCGAGGTTGCTTTTATCGGCAACGAGATTCTGGATATCGGTCTGGCCCGCGAGGTAGGATTATCGATCGCGGTGGCCGATTCGGCCCCGGAACTTCTGGATGAGGTTGATTATGTGACCGAAGCCAGGGGAGGCCAGGGCGCTGTGCGTGAAGTGATCAAAGCATATTTTAGCGGTAACGGGATCGATCCCGCCTCGCATATTATATAGGTGATGACGATGATTTTAGACAAAGGCCGTGATGTAATAAAAAAAGAAGCCGCGGCTATCGCGGAGCTGGCCGAACGGCTCGATGAAAATTTTACGAAAGCGGTCGAACTGATTCTCGAATGCCGAGGACGGGTCATTGTAACCGGGATGGGTAAATCGGGGCTGATTGGAAAAAAAGTGGCGGCGACATTCGCTTCCATCGGTATCCCGGCCTTTTTTCTGCATCCGGCTGAAGCGGTCCACGGTGATCTGGGGCTGGTACGCTCGGAAGATATTTTAATCGCCATTTCCAAATCGGGTGCAACCGAAGAGCTTAATACCATCCTGCCGACCATTAAACGTCTGGATGTCAAAATAATCCTGCTGACCGGTCAGATGGCCTCGCCGCTGGCCTCAAAATGCAATATCGCTCTTGACTGCTCGGTCAGGGCCGAGGCCTGCCCGAACAACCTGGTGCCGACTTCTTCGACCACCGCGGCTCTGGTCATGGGCGATGCTCTCGCTATCGCCCTTCTCGAGAAGCGCAATTTTACCGCCGAGGACTTCGCTCACTTGCACCCCGGGGGTTCGCTCGGACGGCGTCTTTTGATGCGGGTCGAGGAATTGATGCATACCAATTCGGAAATACCGCTGGTCAAACCGGGTGCCTCGGTGCCCGAAGCGATTCTCGAGATTACCGGTAAGCGTCTCGGTACAGTCCTTGTCGCCAATGACGATGACACCCTGGCTGGAATTTTTACCGATGGCGATCTGCGCCGCCTGGTGCAAAGCGATAAAGATTTCTATAAAAGATCGGTCGGTGATGTCATGGTCAAGAATCCCAAGACGATCAAACGGGGCGCCTTGCTCGATGAGGCGCTGGCGGTTATGGAAAAACACTCGATTACCGTCCTGGCGGTCGTGAACCGGGAAAACCAGCCGATCGGCATCATCCATTTGCATGATATCCTGAAATCCAAACTTGTCTGATTTCCGTGAAAAACAAGAAACTGCAAAAAATCAAAAATAATTTTGTCTATCGCTTTGTCGTTTTCGCACTGTGGTTCTTCAATATCATACCGCGAAAAATGGCCCTCTTTTTGGGAAGCGGCCTGGGCTGCCTGGCTTTCATGGTCAGCAAAAAAGAAAGAGCGACGGCTCACAAGACACTGACCATGGTTTACGGCGATAGTATGGATGAAACCCAGAGGGAGGGCCTGATAAAAAGAATGTTTATCAATTTCGGCCTCAACCTTGCCGATGTCATCCGTTTTAAGAAGCATTATCACCGGCAGATAAAAAATCTTGTCGATGTCGAGGGAATCGAACATTTCGACAACGTATATAAACGGGGGAAAGGAATTATTGCGGTCACGGGTCATATCGGCAATTTTGAACTTTTGGCCGCCTATTTCGCCAATGCCGGGTACAATGCGGCCGCTATTGGACGCGAGATGTACGATCCGAGACTGGATAAACTGCTGGTGGAAAACCGAACCTCGCTGAATGTGGTCAATATTCCGACCACCGAATCGCCGAGGCGGATATTGAAAGTGCTCAAACAGGGATACGCCCTGGGAGTCCTGATCGATACCGATTCGATGCGGGTGCGCTCTGAATTTGTTCCCGCTTTCGGGAAATTGTCGCGGACACCGATCGGCCAGACAATAATCGGATTAAAAACCGGGGCCGGGTTTCTCCCGATGGCGTGTGTCCGTGACGGTAAAAGATATAAGATAATCATAAAACCGGAAGTCGTCCCGGATCCGAGCGGCGATTTCGATAAAGATGTGTATAATATTACTGCCGCCTGTACAAAGGCGCTGGAAGAAATAATCGATGAGCACCGGGATCAGTGGATATGGATTCATAACCGCTGGCTGACAAGACCGGTGGATGAAAAGGACGAAAATGACGATAAGAAGGATAATGAGAAAGATGAATAAATTTTTTGCCGCGAGTCTGTTATTTGTATTTCTGCTCGGTTTCGGGTGCAGTGACAAAAACGAGATCAAGACACCCGGGGCGAGTGACACCGAGTCTCCCGATGCTTCCATAATTCGCCCGGATCAGCAGATCATGGGCGCCGAGATTGCGCTGTTCAAGGGTTCGGTGGAAACGACCAATATCAAGGCCGACTACATTGAAAAATACAACAAGCAGGACTCGACCCTGGCCTGGGGGCTGAATGTCCATTTCTACGACAAGGACGGCAAGGAGACATCGCACCTTGTCGCCGACAGCGGCCTTGTGCGCGAGACGGTTCAGTGGATGATGGCCAACGGTAATGTTGTCGTAACATCGGGCCGAGACAGTTCCCGGCTCGAGACTCAGCAATTATTCTGGGACGGCCGCGATCAGAAAGTCACCACCGATTCGTTTGTTACGATATACCAGGATGGTGATACCCTGATGGGCTACGGCTTCGAGGCCGATCAGGATCTGCGGGGTTTCAAGATCAAGCGCCAGGTCAGCGGCGCCTTCAAGGATACGGAAGAAATATCGAAGTGATATCCAAAATTCAATTCAAATAAAAAAGGCAGGATTTAAAAACCCTGCCTTTCGCTTATCCCTACCTTGTGCCTATTTCAAAAGCATCATTTTACGATTGGCGGTAAACTGTCCGGCCTGTATCCGATACAGGTAGATTCCACTCGGTGATTTCGAAGCATCCCAGACGACGGAATGATTACCCGCTTCGTAATAATGGTCGGCCAGAATCGCCACCCGCTGTCCCATGATATTATATATCTCGAGAGTGACATGCGAGGGAGTCGGCAGGCTGAAGCCGATCTGTGTCACCGGGTTGAACGGATTCGGCATGTTCTGGCGCAACGAGAACTCGGTCGGCAGGACCCGGGTCACCCCGTTGACACCCTTTGCCACCGGGCCGCTCTCGCAGGCCTGGGTGACAACATTGGAACCGGCATCATAAGTCATGGTGGCATGAGTAACATTGGTCACTTCAAAACACCATTCGCCGGACGGTTTCTTCATGCCGGAAGTTTCGAAGTAAACTGTACCGTCGGCACCGGTAACTCCGTTGTAATTGCCGCCGGTTGGCCCTGTCGCGGTAACATATACGGCAGCATCGCTGACCGGATTATTCAAGTTGTCGAAAATAGTGACGGTGCATGTTCCGAAATAATTCGGGCCTGATTTTGCCCGTCCGACAACCATATTTTCGACATGCATCGTGCCACCCGATTCATAGACATTGATATAATCGGTCTTGGTCTCGACATCCGAACCATTGGCATTGGTAACAGTCAGAGTGACGGTGTAAAGCCCGACAGTATTATAAGTGTATGACGGGTTCTGAGCCGCCGAG
>QNAH01000265.1 GCA_003641425.1 Candidatus Zixiibacteriota bacterium | reverse complement strand
TTATTGATTCTTTAATAGAATTTCGTAAGTCAGGTTTTGGCTTTTCTGATAGTTTTGTAACCGCAGACCGAATCTGATCTCTTATTGGATCATATGGTGTGCGCATTATTTCTTCAACTTGATGAACTTCAACTTCATCAGTAATAGGCGCGAGACAATTGCCAACAAATCGATAAGCAGATCGTTCTGTTTCTAATATGCCATTGCAGAAATCGATGAACTTATTGGTATTGCCAGTTGCAATTTTGTCAGCCAAAGGAGCCATAAATTCAATGAAATCGTAGACGTGATACCACTCCATTTGATCAAAATAGTCTTTAATACGATCCTCCGTTGGATCCCAATTGTAACTAAATTCATTCAGAGGCCACTTCAGGAAGTGAACCCAAGCATGCTTCACAATGGACTCTAGTTTATCGCCAGCAATCTTATGCCCAAAATCGGTTATTTCTGTATGAATCCAAAAATGCAAATATAAAGCGTTCCATAAACCGATTCTAAGTTCATCGTCTATTGAAGTAATTTGAATCGGTTTATCTGGTTCAAATTCATATCGTTTTGAGAATTTACTCATAGTGCCTCTTATATCGAATTTTTATTTTAATGTCAAATCCCTCAGACAATATGATATAGTTGAGTTTCACTACCCCAACACCCACCGATGATTACAGCAATCATGCCCTTGCATGAGGGTCTTGTCGCGGATTAATTTAAGCTTCGGATTAAATGCGCTGGCGGCAATAAAATCCTGATGACAGAGCGAAGCATAACCGATTTCGGATTCGCCTGCCTCCCGAAAGATATTGGCCCAGAGACATTCATTGACCTTTATTTCCAGGACCTTCGGATTATCCTCGACTATCTCATATGTGGTCGTATGTTGATAAAAACCGTCTTTACTCTTTATCGGCCCCTTAAAATTATCAAAATCTCTCTCGATCTCCAATTGCCTCACTTTATTCTCGGCTACCTTACAGCACGCTTCTTTAAGCATCTCGGTCAGCTTTTCCTCGCCAAGTGCCTTTTTCATCTCCTTTACTATCGGAATGAATCGATCGGCAAAAACCATCCTGAAAAATTGAAGGTAACTCAGATCGAATTTGTCGTTGATCTTATCGATAAGGGGGATATTCTTCAGGTCCTTTTCCGACATCAAGACCCTCCATTCATATCCGGAAAAAAATACCCCCGCCAGGAATCGAACCTGGATTACCGGCTCCGGAGGCCGATGCGTTATCCGTTACACCACGGGGGCTGACTTGTCAGTTTTCGCTTATTCCGTTTAGCCCCGGCAACCATTTGACCGGAAATGCCAGGGCTTTTTCACAAAACAAACCAATAGTCGCAATGAAACTACTATTTCAACCGGCTGTTGTCAACTGTTGATTTGTCAATAACAATTACGCCCGACCCCCGGTTCCGGCTTGATTTTACTGAAAATTATGGTTAACTTTATAATCTTTATAGGGATACTATTTTGATCGAATGGATTTCGAAACAGGTCGTCCTGTACTGGGATATATTCAAGTATCTGCTACCGGCGGTTCCCTATACAATTCTTATAACCGTCTGCTCGTTCGTGCTGGCGCTGATCCTGGGATTGATTGTCGGGGTACTGCGAATATCCCGTGTCAGATCGGTGGCCTACCTGGCCGGATTGTATATCAATGTTATCCGCGGCATCCCGCTTCTGGTTCAGATTTTCTTTATCTATTTCGGCCTGGGCGGTATTTTGAATCTCGACCGCTTTTTTGCCGGGGTGATCGCGGTCGGCATCTGTTATTCAGCCTATCTCGCGGAAATATTCCGATCCGGAATCGAGGCCATCTCGGTCGGCCAGCATGAGGCGGCCCAGTCGCTCGGGATGACCCGCTTCCAGACTCTTCGCCATGTTATCCTGCCGCAGTCGATGCGTATTGTCCTGCCGCCGATTGCTAATGAATTTATCGCCTCGCTGAAAGATTCCTCGCTGGTGTCAATAATCGGGATGCGCGAGCTTACCCGCGCCGGAAGAGAATATTATTCGCAGTACTTTGTCGATTTTCAGACCTGGTTCATGGTCGGTCTGATTTATCTTATAATGACTATCACCCTTTCAAAAGTGGTCAAATATCTTGAAAAAGTCTATTCGGTCAAAGGATTCGGGAGCCAGAAAACATGATAATCGAGATAAAAAATGCAGTCTGCCGGTTCGACGATATTGTCGCTGTCGATAATGTCAGCCTCGATATAAAAAAGGGCGAGGTGGTCGTCATTATCGGGCCGTCCGGTTCCGGCAAATCGACACTTCTGCGAGGTCTTAATGCGCTTCAGAGTTTCCAGTCCGGTTCGATAGCCGTCGATGGGATCAAGGTCGATAAAAACAGCAAAAATATTCATGATCTTCGCCTCGAAGTCGGAATGGTCTTCCAGCAGTTCAACCTTTTCCCACATTTGAGCGTTATTAATAATATAGTATTGGCGCAGAAGGTTGTTCGCCGCCGGAGTTCCGATGAGTCCGAAAAAAAGGCCTGGCAGCTTCTGGAGATGGTCGGGTTGACCGACAAGGCCGAAGCGTACCCGGCCCAGTTATCCGGCGGGCAGAAACAGCGGGTGGCGATAGCCCGGGCGCTGGCGATGGATCCGAAGATCATGCTGTTTGACGAGGTTACCTCGGCCCTCGACCCGGAAATGATCGGCGAGGTGCTGGAGGTGATGAAGGAACTGGCTTCGAAAGGAATGACGATGCTGGTAGTATCGCATGAGATCGGTTTTGCCCGCGAGGTGGCCGACCGGGTGGTATTTATGGATAATGGGAAAATTATCGAAACCGGGACACCATCGGAAGTAATAGATAGTCCGAAAGAGAAAAGAACGCAGGATTTTCTGAGCAAAGTTTTATAAGAGGTATGGATATGTCGAAGTATGTTTTAATTTTTGTTGCCGTTGTTATGTTTGTGACAATGGCATTTGCTTTTGCCTCCGAACCGCCTCTTAAGATTGACACCAAAGAGCAGAAAATAGAAAAAAGACTTGATGATAAACTCCGGTCGATCAAACCGGGCGAGAAAATCAAAATCTGGGTTTACTTGACCGATAAGGAAATATTCGACGAAGCATCGCTGAAGAAATCGGTTTCCGAAGTGCGCGCAAAATTCACTCCGCGCGCCGTGGAACGCCGGGCAAACCGGGCGGCGATGGGCGACAGTTATGATTTTTATGATATCCCGGTCAGCACAAGATATATGGAGACGCTTGAGTCGACCGGCATGGAAATCAAGAGAAAATCGCGCTGGCTCAATGCGGTTTCCGGCTATGCCGACAAGAAAACAATCGATAAAATATCCGAATTTTCGTTCGTCGCCGAGATCAAAGAAGTCCCTGTCGGCCGAAGGAAACCGGTGCCCGATATTAAGCCCGAAGAGGGGAATATCCCGCTGGGAATGAATAAGACATACGCCGGTATCCCCGATTCGGTAGTCGACTGGTACGGTATGGCTTTTGTTCAGTTAAACATTATAAATGTACCCCTGATGCATCAGCTCGGCTTTACCGGCGACGGTGTCATGATTGCATTATTCGATACCGGTTTCAAACTTTCGCACCCGGCTTTCGACAATACAAGCATTCTCAATCAATATGATTTTATAAATGATGATGATGATGTGACCGATGAATTGCCCACCTCGAGCCAGTTGTCGCATGGTACGGCGGTGCTTTCTGTAATTGCCGCACGCGATGACAGCTTGCTGATCGGTTCGGCCTATAATGCCGACTATATTGTGGCCAAAACTGAGGTGGTAACCGAGGAATATCTTATCGAAGAGGATAACTGGGTAGCGGCGGCGGAGTGGGCCGACTTGCTCGGGGCTGATATTATATCCTCATCCGTGGCTTATTTTGACTGGTATACTTATACCGACCTTGACGGCGCCACGGCCGAGATCACGGTTGCCGCCGAAATTGCGGCCTCGCGCGGGATCACTGTTGTCAATTCCGCCGGTAATGAACGGGACAAAGATTTTTTCTGGATTACGCCTCCTGCGGACGGTGAGCATGTCATTGCGGTCGGGTCGGTGACTTCGGCCGGTCTCATAACAACGTATTCCTCGAGCGGCCCGACCTATGACGGGCGGATCAAACCGGATGTGGTCGCTATGGGGAGCGGGATTTATCGAGCCATCTATAATACCGATAGCTATTCCGGCGGAGGATCGGGGACGTCATATTCGGCGCCGCTGACAGCCGGTGCGGCGGCATTGCTTCTGGAAGTGTATCCGGACTGGACACCCGATGATGTCATGCAGGCTTTGAAAGAATCTGCCGATAGGTACGAAAATCCGGATACCCTTTACGGTTACGGCCTTTATGACACCTATAAAGCGGCGCAATTGATGGATTTTGAGCCCATCCCGCCGGTCTTGCTGGCCGTCGGAGATTCC